>NZ_JBHTJA010000035.1:0-62303 GCF_042675525.1 Actinomadura sediminis | reverse complement strand
GCTGAGGCCGCCCGCGCCCGTCCCGGCCGCCGCCGGCGAACCCGCCCCCGCGCCGGCCGAACCGCCGCCCGGGCGTCCCGCCCCGGCCGAGCCCGAACCGGCGCCCGAGCCCGAACCGGAACCGGAGCCCGCGCCGCCGGTCGTCGAGGTCGATTGCGAGGTCGAGGTGCGCGCGCTCGTCCAGACGCGCGTGGAGGCGGAGGTCGCTCTGGAGGCGGACGTCGCTCTGGAGGAGCCGGTGCGCGCACTCGCGGCCGTCCCGGGCGAAGTCAGGACGGACGTCGTCCGGACGGACGTCCGGGTCGACGTGGAGACGGAGGTCGGCACGGAGGTCGCCGTCGAAACTGACCTGGAGGCCACACCTACCTCACCCTGAGCGCGCCCGGTCGCCATGCGATCGTGAAGGCGAGGTCGCGCGCTGCCCCGCCCGGGGCGTTCACCTGCCCGTTCCCGTAAAGATCGGGTGGAAGCCGGGGGACGGCCCGAAACGGCTGGTAGCGTCCGCCGAAGTCTCCAATTCGTTGTTACCGGAGAGTCGCGGACCGGACGGACGCCGTGAAAGAGTGGCGAATCGCCGTATTGGCCTACGGGGCTGACGGGCTTCACTACCCTATCGAGGGCCCGGGGTCATTACGCCGCCCACGTCCCCGACAGCAGGAAGGGCAGGCGCCGAGGATGGTCACGCTCGCCGGCCTGACCGCGGAGTGGGCACCCCGTGAGCTCCCGTGCCAGAGGAAGGGCGGTGTCGCATGGATCGCTGCGCGCTGTTCGTAGACGCCGGCTATCTGCTGGGCGACGGTGCCATGGCGGTGCACGGCACCCGCCATCGCGACGCCGTGGCCTGGGACTTCAGCGGCCTCCTGCAACTGCTGAACAATCTGTCCAGGGAACGCACCGGGCTGCCGCTGCTCCGCTGCTACTGGTACGAGGCCACCGTCGAGGGCCGCCGCGCCCCCGAGCACGACGCGCTCGCCGACCTGCCCGGCCTCAAGCTCCGGCTCGGGCGCATCCGCCCCGGCCGCCGCGAGGGCGTCGACACCGAGATCCACCGCGACCTCATGACCCTCGCCCGCAACGCCGCCCTCGCCGAGGCGGTGCTGGTCAGCGGCGACGAGGACCTCGCGCAGGTCGTCGCCGACGCGCAGGACCTCGGCGTCCGCGTCACCGTCGTGCACGTCGCCGTCGACGGCAACTGGACGATCTCGCGGGTGCTGCGGCAGGAGTGCGACGACCTCATCGAGATCGGCGCCGGCGACCTGCGCCCCTACGTGAGCCTCCTGACGGGCATGGACGGCGCTAGCTCGTCGGGCTCCTCGTCTTCCACGTCCTCCTCGTCGTCCATGCCGTCGTCCATGCCGTCGTCCGTGTCGTCCCCGTCGTCCTCGTCGTCGTCTTCGTCGGTCGGCTCGTCGCCGTCCGGGTCCGTGCTGCCGGGCCTGCCGATCGGCACGCCGTCCGGGGCGGCCCCGCTGTCGAACGGGCACGGCAACGGCGCGTCCCTCGGGTCGCTGCAGCCGACCGCGCAGAACGGCCCGCCCCCCGCGTCGCCGATCACCGGCACGCCCGCCGCGCCCGCGTCGTCCCCGCTCCCGCCGTCGACCCCCGCGCCCGCCCGGGCGTCCACGGGCCCGTCGGTGCTGCCGTCCCCGTCGCCGCAGACGTCCACGGGGCCGACGCCGTCGCCGGCGTCCGGCGGTCACGGCACCGGCGGGTTCGGGCCGAGCGTCCTCGACACCGGGCCGAACGGCGGATCGTCCGGTTCCGGCGCGCTCGGTTCGAGCACGCTCGGGTCCGGGACGTCCGGTCCCGGCGGGTTCGGCGCGTCGTTCAGCGGCGGCACCGCGCAGCCCGCCGCGCCCGTGCAGACCGGCTCGCACACCGCGCCGCCGTCCCAGCCCGCCGGGCAGCAGTACACGTCGCCGCCGGTCCCCGCGCCGTCGCCGCCGTCCGCGCCGCAGTCGCTCCCCGCGAACCGTGCGCCCGGCCCCTACACCGGGCCGCAGCAGCTCTCCCCGGTGCCCGCCCAGCAGAACGCGCCGTCGCTGGCGGACGCCGTCAAGTCCGCGCACCAGGAGGGGCAGGACTTCGGGGAGTCCGTCGCCCGGGACGCGCCCGCGCTGTGGCTGGAGGCGGTCCTCGCCCGCAAGCCCCGGATGCCCTCCGACCTGGAGGCGCGCCTGCTGCAGGGCTCCTCGCTCCCGATCGACTTCCTGCTGCACGACGAGGTCCGGCACGCGCTGCGCCGCGGGTTCTGGGACGCCCTCGAACGTTCCCGCAGGTGAGCTGACGGGTACGCGCCGGTATTCACCGACATCCCAGATTCGCCCGCTTCGGCGGGGCGCCGCCGGGTAGCGTTGAAGCGTGACGCATGTGACGGAAGACGACCTCGACGACCTGGAGTTCGACACCCTTCGCACGGGCGATCACATCGCGGCGGCCCGGCGACTGGCCGAGCTGGCCGAGACGGTGTCCGGCGGTGTGTCCCGCGCGAACGTCCTGCTGCGCGCGGGCGAGCAGTGGCAGCACGCCGGCGACCACGGGAAGGCCGCCGAGTTCTACCGCCGCGCCCTGGAGGACGGCGGCGAGACCTACGGCGACCCCCGCGCCTACCTCGCCGACGCGCTGTTCGAGCTCGGCCGCGCCGACGAGGCCCGCACCCTCGTCGACCAGATCCGCGCCGACCGTCCCCGCGACCCCGAGGTGTACCGGGCGGTCGCCGAGGTCCTGTACGCGCAGGGCGACGCGTCCGGCGCGCACGACTGGGCCACCAACGGCGCCGACGTCGTCCTCGCGCTGCGCGACAACGCCGTCGGCACCGGTGTCGGCGGCCCCGGCGACGCGGTCCCGGCGGCCGAGTCCCTGACCCCCGGCCCCGACGACGTCGCGATCGCCGAGGACAGCCTCGAGGCCCTTCTCCGCCTCCGCTACCGCGCCCGCGTCGACCTGGGGCGCGGCGAGGACGACTACGACGCCCTCCTGGACGACCTCCTGAAGAACGCCTGACCCCGCCGCGCCCCGGGCACCGGCGTTCAGCCGGTGTGGTCGGCCGCGGCTCTCGGGAGCGCGCGCATCACGAGCGCCGCGACCGTGTATAGGGCGGCGGAGACGAGCAGGACGATGCCGAGCGCGCGGCCGTAGTCGGCCAGGGCGGGCGCGCCGGCGGCCGATTCGGTGACCGCGGTGAAGAAGACCGTGCCGAGGGCGGCGATGCCGATGGCGCCGCCGATCTGGTTCACGGTGGAGAGCACGCCGCCCGCGGAGCCCGCGTTGCGTCCGGGGACGCCCGCGAGGACCACGTTGACGAGGATGGGCGCCGCGAGCCCCAGCCCGAGACCGCCGATGAACAAGGCGGCGGCGAGGAGGAGGTAGCCGGGCTCGTCGCCGTCGTTGACGACCGCCCACAGGACGAGCTGGGACGCCGCGATGGTGAGCGAGCCGGTGACCAGCAGAACCCTGCCGGCCCTGGCGGCCAGGGCGACGCCGAGGCCGGAGGTGACGACCGAGCCGAGGGCGTACGGCAGGATCACCAGGCCGGTCTCCCACGCGGTCCGGCCGGTGCCGTTCTGGAGGTAGACCGACAGGGTGAGGAAGAACGGCGCGATGCCGCCGAAGAACGGCACGGACGCGCCCAGGCCGACCGCGAAGGCGCGGATCCTCAGCAGCGCCGGGTCGAACATGGGCTCGTCCCCGAGCCCGGCGGCGCGGCGCTCGTAGGCGAGGAACAGCGCGAGCACGACGATCCCGGCGGCGAGGAGGACGTTGCTCGCCCAGGTCCATCCCCATGTCTCGGTCTGGATGATCGGGAGCAGCAGGAGCAGGACGCCCGCGGCCGCGAGCAGCGCGCCCGGCAGGTCCGGGCGCGCGGTCGAGGACGAGCGGGACTCCGGCAGGACCTTCGCGCCGATGGCGAGCGCCAGGATCGAGACGGGGACGTTGACCCAGAAGACGGTGCGCCATCCCAGGCCGAACGGGTCGGCGTCGATGAGCAGCCCGCCCAGCAGCGGCCCGGCGACCGAGGCGAGGCCCTGGACGGCCCCGTAGGCGCCGAACGCCCTGGCGCGCTCCGCCGGGGCGAACGACGCCCGGATGATCCCGAACACCTGCGGGACCATGACGCCCGCCGTCAGCCCCTGCGCGGCGCGCATGGCGATGAGCATCCCCGGGCCGGCGGCGAGCGCGCACAGCGCGGACGTGACCGTGAACCCGGCCAGCCCGGTCATGAACAGGCGCTTGCGGCCGTACTGGTCGCCGAGCCGCCCGCCGGTGATCAGTCCCGCGCCCAGCGCGAGGACGTAGGCGGCGATCGTCCACTGGATCTGGGCGTCGCCGGCGCCCAGGTCCCGGGCGATCGCCGGGGCCGCGACGGTGACGATCGTCGCGTCGAGGAGGTCCATGAAGGAGCCGAAGAGCACCACCAGCAGCGCCGCGGTCGCGCCCGCGCCGGTGATCGGCGCCGAGGGGCCCCGGACGCCGTGGAGCCCGCTGGGGAGTCGTGTGACGTGGTCATGCCGGCCACGGTGGCAAGTATTGTTGCCATCGAGTGACCGCTTGGTGCGAGGGGACGAGCCATGGCCGACACCTCGGCGCGGACGCTCAAGCTGCTGTCGATCTTCGGAACCGGTGCGGCCCTGACGGCGGCGGAGCTCGCCGCGCGCCTCGGGGTGTCGCCGCGGACCGTGCGCCGTGACATCGACACGCTCCGCGACCTCGGGTACGACATCGAGGCCGTGCGCGGCGCGGGCGGCGGCTACCGGCTCGGCCCGGCCACCCGCCTGCCGCCGGTCGTCTTCGACGAGGACCAGGCCGTGGCCGCGGCCGTCGCGCTCCAGACCGTCCCGGCGGTCCTGTCCGGCGTCCGCGAGAACGCGTCCCGCGCCCTCGCCACGCTGCACCGGGCGATGCCCGCGCGCAGCCGCCTCCACGCCGAGGCGTTCACCGTCTCCGCGGCCCGGAACTACTGGGAGTTCCCCGCACCGCCCATCGACGCCGAGATCGTCCGCGCCATCGGAACCGCCATCGGCCGGCGCCACCTCGTGCGGGCGGAGTACACCGGTGACGGCGAGCCCGTCACGCTCACCCTGGAACCGCACGACCTCGTGGTGTGGGCGGCGCGCTGGTACCTGGTCGCCTACGCCCGGGAAGCCGCCGGATGGCGCGCGATGCGCGTCGACCGGATCACGCCGCGCGCCCCCACGCACACCCCGTTCGAGCGCCGCGACGTCCCCTGCGGCGATCCCGTGGCCTTCGTGATGACCACGCACGACCGCGGAGACGTCGCCGCCGAATGGCCGTGCCGCGGATCGGCGGTCCTCGCCCTGCCCGCGTCCGTCGTCGCCCGGTTCGCGCCCGGCGGGTCGACGGTCGAGTACCGCACCCACGGCAGTTGCCGGCTCACTCTCGGCGCATGGTCCTGGCCGGGGCTCGCGGGACTTCTGCTCACCTTCGACGCCGACATCACGGACATCGAACCGGCAGAACTCAGGGGAGCCCTGCGTTCCCTCCGCACCCGGATCGGCGAGGGGCTCCGGGCCGGTCCCGGCGGCTGAGCGTCCGCACCCGGGGACGGGCCGTCCTGCTCCTCACGGTCGCGCCCGGCCGTCCGTCCCGGAGGAACGGCGCTAGAGGGTGGTGAGGAGTTCGCTCAGGGACTGCGCCACGGCGGCCGGGGGTTCGTGCTCGGCGACGGCCCAGCCGCGCAGGCGGGCCTCTCGGACGGCCTGGGCGTGCCCCGGGGACGCGGAGCGGTCCGCGTGGGTGCGGAGGTACGCGCAGGGCGCGTCCGGCCAGTCCGGCGGGGACGGGACGTGCTCGTGCCCGTCGTCGTGGTCGTGCGCGTGGGCGGGGCGGGGCAGGTCGGCGTCGACGAACAGGTAGCCGCCGACGGCGCGGTGGGCGGCGCGCTGCGCGAGCGCGACCGCGGGCAGCAGCGGGCCCGCGGCGCCGTGCGCGGCGAGGACGAGCGGGGTCGCGGGGGCGGTCGCCGCGATGATGAGCGACGCGCGGGCGACGTAGCGGGGGCCGGCGCCCTCCGCGACGTCCGGGGCGATGACGTCGAGCCCGTAGGAGCGGAGCGTCTCGGGAAGGTCGCCCCAGGCGGCGGAGCCGGTGTTCGGCGCGTGCAGGAGCACGAGGGATCCGGGTGTCATGTCGTCCTCCTCCCCGGCACCGTACATGGCGGGCGCGGCGCGCGCGGGCGGGGTGAATAGGGTTTCCCCGTGAGCGATCGTGATGAGCTGCTGGAACAGATCAAGGCCAAGGCGGTGGTGCACGGGGACTTCGTGCTGTCGTCGGGCAAGCGCGCGTCCTGGTACGTGGACCTGCGCCGGGTGACGCTGGACGGGGCGACGGCGCCGCTCGTCGGGTCGGTGATGCTCGACGCGACGGACGACCTGGAGTACGAGGCGGTCGGCGGGCTGACGCTCGGCGCCGACCCGGTGGCGACCGCGATGCTGCACGCGGCGGCGGCCCGGGGACGGACGCTGGACGCGTTCGTCGTGCGGAAGGCGGGCAAGGCGCACGGGCTGCAGCGCCGTATCGAGGGCCCGGACGTGGCGGGCCGGCGCGTGCTGGCCGTCGAGGACACCTCGACGACGGGCGGTTCGGTGCTGACCGCGGTGGAGGCGCTGCGGGAGGCGGGCGCGCACGTCGTGGCCGTCGCGACGATTCTGGAGCGGGGGGCCGCGGCGCGGATCGCCGCGGAGGGGCTGGAGTACCGGCACCCCTTCGAGGTGGCCGATCTGGGGCTGGGCTGACGCGGGGAGCCGGGCTGACGCGCAGAACGGTCAGGACCGTTCCGGCACGGACCACTCGGTGCGCTGGGCCTGCGCCGGATCCTGCGGTTCGCCGTGGATGGCGACCTCCAGCGAGGCCCCGTTGTCGGCGACGACCGACAGCGGCGTCTCCTCGTAGCGGTAGGTCTCGCCGGTGCTCATCGTCCCGGTGAAGAGGATCTCGCCGTCCGGGATCCGGACGACGACCTTGGTGGGGGCGCCGACCACGCGGATGAGGAGGGCGGGCGCCTGCGAGGAGGAGCCCGCGGATGCGGAGGGGGACCCTCCGCCGCCGTCCGAGGAGGCGGTGGCCGAGGGCCCCTTGGAATCGGGGTCGCCCGAGACCGCGTTCACCAGAGCCATGCCGCCGACGACGAGCAGAGCCAAGACGGCGGCCACGGCCAAAGCCGCGATCAATATGCGTGCGAGACCCCTGGGGTCCGACCGATGACGTCCCACATGGGGAGGTTAGCGATAACTGTCACCGCTGAGCGACGGACGTGACTCTTCAGGGACATTCTTCTTCGGTCCGCTGTCCGTTTTGTTCCCTCGCCTCCGGATCTCGTGCCCGCCGGGGACGATCGGACCGGACGCGCCGAGCCGCCGGCCGTCCGCGCCGCCGCGCCCCCGCCGCCGGCACCGGGCGCCCGTGTGCCGCCCGTGTGCCGCCCGTGTGCCGTCCGTGTGCCGTCCGTGTGCCGTCCGGGGAGCGTCCGTGTGCCGCCCGTGGGGCGTCCGTGGGCGGCGGCGCCGGGCGTCCGGGGACGTTTCGGACGGCCGGAAGCGCGCCGCGATCGGGCGCCGCGCGGCGCGCGTCCCCGCTGGTTCCGGACGCGAAATCCGGGATACTGGCACCACGCGGCGCCCCCTGGTGAGCTGGGCGAGCGTCGCGACCGCGATACTGACCGTGGACGGCATGCCCGACCCGGCGTCCCCGCCCGTCCGGCGGGTGCCCGGGTGCTGCCGCCCGGCCGGATGCCCGGCGGCACCGCTGCGTATGAAAGGACGCTGAAATGCCCATCGCAACGCCCGAGACCTACGCGGAGATGCTCGACCGTGCGAAGCGGGACGGCTTCGCCTTCCCCGCCATCAACGTCACCTCGAGCCAGACGCTGAACGCGGCGCTGCGCGGCTTCGCCGAGGCCGAGAGCGACGGGATCGTCCAGGTCTCGACGGGCGGCGCGGAGTACCTGTCCGGTCCGACGGTGAAGGACATGGTGACGGGCGCGACCGCGCTCGCCGAGTACGCCAAGGTCGTCGCCGCCAAGTACCCGGTGAACATCGCGCTGCACACCGACCACTGCCCGAAGGACAAGCTGGACGGCTTCATGCGGCCGCTCGTCAAGATCTCGCAGGAGCGGGTGGCGCGCGGCGAGGAGCCGCTGTTCCAGTCGCACATGTGGGACGGGTCCGCGGTCGAGCTGCACGAGAACCTGCGGATCGCCGAGGAGCTCCTCGAGGAGTGCGCCAAGGCCCGCATCATCATGGAGATGGAGATCGGCGTCGTCGGCGGCGAGGAGGACGGCGTCGCCAACGAGATCAACGAGAAGCTGTACACGACCCCGGGCGACGCGCTCGCCACCGCCGAGGCCGTCGGCGTCGGCGAGAAGGGCCGCTACATCCTCGCGGCGACGTTCGGCAACGTGCACGGCGTGTACAAGCCGGGCTCGGTCAAGCTGCGCCCGGAGGTCCTCAAGGAGATCCAGGACGCGGTCGGCGCCAAGCACGGCAAGGACAAGCCGTTCGACCTGGTGTTCCACGGCGGGTCGGGCTCCACGCTCGAGGAGATCCGCGAGGCCGTCTCCTACGGCGTCATCAAGATGAACATCGACACCGACACCCAGTACGCGTTCACCCGCCCGGTCGCCGACCACATGCTCCGCAACTACGACGGCGTCCTGAAGGTGGACGGCGAGGTCGGCAACAAGAAGCAGTACGACCCGCGCTCGTGGGGCAAGGCCGCCGAGGCGAACATGGCCGCCCGCATCGTCGAGGCGTGCGAGAGCCTCCAGTCGGCCGGCAAGAAGCTGAAGTAACCGGCGTCTCCGCCGCCGCCGGGCCCGGGACGGAACGAGCCGTCCCGGGCCCGGCGTATCACCACAATGCTCCGCTACTCTCGACAGTGTGGCCCTGCCCCGCACCTACGATTCGCAGAACTGCTCGATCGCCCGCTCGCTGGAGGTCGTCGGCGACCGCTGGACGCTGCTGATCATCCGTAGCGCGTTCGAGGGGATCCGCCGCTTCGACGACTTCCAGGACGTGCTCGGCGTCGCCCGCAACATCCTCACCGACCGCCTCACCCGGCTGTGCGACGAGGGCATCATGCGCCGCGTCCCCTACCAGGAGCGGCCGGAACGGTACGAGTACCGGCTCACCCGCAAGGGCGTCGAGCTGTGGCCCGCGATGATGACGCTGCTGCTGTGGGGCGACCGCCACTACGCCCCGGACGGCGCCCCGGTGATCGTCGGGCATCGCGGCTGCGCCGGGACGCTCACGCTCGGCTTCACCTGCGACGCGTGCGGCGCCCACCTCGGCCCGACCGACGTCGAACCCCGCCGCGGCCCCGGCGCCTGACGCCCGTCCGCCCCGGGCGCGCTCCCGTCCGCCGTGCGGCTAGTGATCGCCGGCGCCGATCGGGGGGAGGTGCCGCAGCGCGGTCGCCGCGAGGACGGCCAGCCCGGCGAGCATGGCGGCCGCGACGACGGTGACGACGCCGAACCCGCCGAGGAACGCGTCCCGGGCGGCCGACAGCAGCGCGGCGGCGGGCTCGGGCGGGAGCCCCTCGGCGGCGGCGACGGCGCCCTCCAGCGACTCCCCGGCGGCCTCCGGGGCGCCCGGCGGCAGGGCGACCAGCGCGGTGTAGGCGGCGCCGCCGATGCTGCCGAGGGAGGCGATGCCGAACGCGATGCCGAACTCCCCGGACGTCTCGGCCACCGCGGACGCCGCGCCGGCGCGCTCGTCCGGCGCCGCGCCGACGACCAGCGCGATGCCGAGGGCGGCGACGGGGGACAGCCCGAGGAACCCGATCGTGAGCCCGGCCATCAACGGCCCGATGCCGTCCCCGAAGCCGGCCACGAGGAACCCGCCCGCCGCCGGGACCATCCCGCCCGCGATCAGCGTCCCCGGACGGACGCGCCGCGCGGTGAGCGGCGCCAGCAGCGAGCCCGCGACCATCGCGAGCGCCGGGAGCGTCAGCCACAGCCCGGAGTCCAGCGGCGACAGCCCCTCGCCCGTCTGCAGGAAGCGGCTGGCGAACAGGTACAGGCCGCCCGACAGGACGTTCGTCGCCAGCAGGACGCCGAGGGCGACCGAGAACGTCCGGGACCGCAGCAGCCGCAGGTCGAGCAGCGGGTCGGCCAGGGCGCGCTGCCGCCGGACGAACAGGTACCCGAACGCGGTCCCGGCGGCGAGCACGGCGTACGGGGCGGGTCGCGCCGGGTCCTCGGCGAACTCCTTCAGCCCGTACACGACCGGGAACGCGGCGGCCAGCGACAACGCGACGCTCGCGAGGTCGATGCGGCCGCCTCCCGGGGCGCGCGACTCGGGCAGCAGCGGCGCGGCGGCGAGCAGCAGCATCATGACCGGGACGCCGATCAGGAACACCGACCCCCACCAGAAGTGCTCCAGCAGCGCGCCGCCGACCACCGGGCCGAGCGCCGCGCCGCCCATGAAGCAGCCGGTGAACACGCCGATCGCGAGCGTGCGCTGCCGCTCGTCCCGGAACATCGTGCTGACCAGCGCGAGCGAGGACGGCATCAGCGTCGCGCCGCTGAGGCCCAGCAGGATCCGGGCGGCGATCAGCATCTCGGCACTGCTCGCGTACGCGGCGAGGGCCGAGGCCGCGCCGAACGCGACCGCGCCGTACAGCAGGAGCCTGCGCCGGCCGATGCGGTCGCCGAGCGCCCCCATCGGCACCAGGAAGCCCGCGATCATGAAGCCGTAGACGTCCATGATCCAGAGGAGCTGGACGGGCCCGGGGTCCAGGTCGGCGGCGAGGTGCGGCATCGCCAGGAACAGCACGGTGTTGTCGACGGACAGCAGGAGGGTGGGCAGCGCCAGCACGGCCAGTCCGAGCCATGCGCGCGTCCCGGCCCGGGCGGGCCGTTCGGGCGCGGCGGTTCCGGTCATGATCTTTCTCCGTCTCGGTTGCAAGGTGATGCGCACAGCCTGCGTCCCGGGTGTTCTGGCGGGGTTCGGACGGGATTCGGGTCCGGTTACGGTGAACCCATGCGCTTCGGGGTGCTGGGCCCGCTGGAGATCCGGACGGACGACGACCGCCCCGTCCGGGTACCGGAGCTGAAGGTCCGGCTGCTGCTGGCGGCGCTGCTGGCCGCCGGGGGGCGGCCGGTGCCGGCCGAGCGGCTGGTCCGGGACCTGTGGGGCGACGCCCTCCCCGCCCGGCCCGCCGCCGCGCTCCGCGCGAAGGTCTCGCAGCTCCGCCGGGCCCTGGACGACGCCGAACCCGGCGCGCGCGCACTCGTGGCGGCCCGTGCCCCCGGGTACGCGTTCGCCGCCGCGCCCGGCGCGGTCGACGCGCTCCGCTTCGAGTCCCTCGCGGCCCGCGCCGAGCCCGCCCCCGCGTCGCGCGCGTCCGTCCTGACCGAGGCGCTCGCACTGTGGCGCGGCCCCGCCTTCGCCGACTTCGCCGACGTCCCGTTCGCCGTCGCGGCCGCCGCCCGCCTCGAGGAACGCCGCCTCACCGCCCGCGAGGACCTGGCCGAGGCCCGCCTCGCGCTCGGCGAGCACCGCGCCCTCGTCGCCGACCTCACCGATCTCGCCGGCCGCCACCCGCTGCGCGAACGCCTCCAGGCCGCCCTCATGCGCGCCCTGTACGGTTCCGGCCGCCAGCACGAGGCCCTGCAGTGCTACGAGCGCGTCCGGAACCGGCTCCGCGACGAGCTCGGCCTCGACCCCGGGCCCGAACTCGCCGCCCTGCACCAGGCGATCCTCCGCCAGGACCCGTCCCTGGACGTCCCGGGGGCCGTCGCCGCCGCGCCCCTCGCGCCCGCGCGGCTCCCCGTCCCCCGCACCGAGCTGGTCGGCCGCGACGGCGAACCGGACGCGATCGTCGCCGCCCTGCGCGCGTCCCGGCTGGTGACCGTCACCGGGCCGGGCGGCGTGGGCAAGACGCGCCTCGCGCTGGAGGCCGCCGCGCGGGCGGGCGACGCCTTCCCCGAGGGCATCGTGCTCGTCGAGCTGGCGGGCGTCGCCCCGGACGGGGTCGCCGAGGCGGTGACCGCCGCCGCGGGCCTGCCGGAGCCCGGCGGGACGCGCGCCGCCGACCCGGTGGAGGGCCTCGCCGGACGCCGCGCGCTGCTCGTCCTCGACAACTGCGAGCACGTCATCGAACCCGTCGCGAAACTCGCGGACGCGTTCCTCGCCACGGGCGCCGAACTGCGCGTCCTCGCCACCGCCCGCGAACCTCTCGGCATCTCCGGCGAGCACCTGTACCCGGTCGCCCCCCTCCCCGTCCCACCCGCCGACCTCACCTCCCTCGACGGCGGACTCTCCGGTCCCGGCCCCTTCGGTGCCACCAGGTCCGACACCGCCCCTCCCGAGACCGCGTCCGTCGAGGCCGTGCGCTCCGAAGCCGCGTTCTTGGAGGTGGGGGCGCCCGTGCCGGGTGACGGGGTGCGGAGGCTCGCGGACGTCCCCGCCGTCCGGCTGTTCGTCGCGCGTGCGGCCGCCGCGGATCCCGGGTTCGCCCTCGACGCGTCCAACGCGGCCGCCGTCGCCGCCGTCTGCCGCCGCCTCGACGGGCTGCCGCTCGCGCTCGAACTCGCCGCCGCACGCGTCCGCGCGCTCGGCCCCGCGACGCTCGCCGCACGCCTCGACGACCGCTTCCGGGTGCTGCGCTCGCAGCGCCGCGACGTCCCGCCCCGCCAGCGGACCCTGCACGCCGCGATCGACTGGAGCTGGGAGCCGCTCGCCCCCGCCGAACGCGCGGTCCTGCGCCGCCTCGCCGTCCACGCCGGCGGCTGCACCCTGGAGGCCGCCGAGGAGACCTGCGCGGGCGGGGACGTCGACCGCGCCGAGGTCATGGACGTCATCGTGCGGCTCGTCGACCGCTCGCTCGTCCAGCTGGCCGACGACCCCGGCGGCGTCCGCTACCGGCTCCTGGAGTCGGTCGCCGCCTACGCGCTCGACCGCCTCGCCGACGCGGGCGAGACCGCGGCCGTCCAGGACCGCCACGACGACTACTACGCCCGCGTCGCGGAGTGCGCCGACGCGTACCGCACCGGCCCCGCCCGGCTGCGGTGGCTCGCCCGCCTCGACGCCGAGGCGGCGAACCTGCGCCGCGCCCTGGAGAGCGCCGCCCGCCGCGGGGACGCCCGCCTCGCGCTCCGGCTCACGTCGTCCCTCGCCTGGTACTGGATCGAACGCGGCCGCACCGGCCACGCGGGCCGCTCCCTCGGCGCCGCGCTCGCCGCCGCCGCCCGCCCGCACCACCTCGACGGCCTCGCCGCCGCCCGCGTCCTCGGCGACGCGCCCGCCATCGCGTCCGCCCTCGACGGCCTCGCCGGCGCCGAACTCCTCGCGGGCCGCGACGACCGCGCCGCCCGGCTCCTCGGCGCCGCCGCGGCCGTCCGCGAGGCCGCCGCACCGCCCGAGTCCGTCCCGTCCCGCGAGACCGCCCGCCTCCTCGCCGCCGCCCGCACCGCCCTCGGCACCGCCTTCCCCGCCGCCTACGAGGCGGGCCGCGCCCGGTCTCCGGCCGAACCGGCCGCCGAGCGCTGACGGGCCGCCGAGCGCGCCGTATCCGCGCCCCTCCTCCACCCCGGCGTGCGGCCCCGGAGCGGCGCACCGGCGTCGAAGCGGCCGATCGGGCACGTCACCGGACGGCCCGCACCGCGACGCGCATCTGGACGACCGGTGTGTCCGGGGTGCAGGATCGGGCTCGACGCATTGCCCGCACCCCGCCCGAACCATCGATCGCGAGGTCCCCATGCCGGTTTCCGACGACCCCACCGCCACGTTCAAGGAGTTCGACCGTGACGGCGACGGCTACATCACCCGCGAGGAGTTCGTGGCCGCCATGAACGCGCGCGGTGAAGAGGTCACGCCCGCCGACCTCGACTCGATCTTCAAGTCCGCCGACGCCCGCGACGGCGACGCCGACGGCCGCATCTCCCTCCAGGAGTTCCTGGTCGCCTGGAACGGATGACCGCCCGGCGCTCGACCTCGCTCTCGCGCTCGTGTCCGGGGACGACGACGCGGCCGCCGAGATCACGCTCGACGCGTCCACGTGGGACGGGAGGGTCGGGCAGGACCTGCGCCGCGGCGAGCCGCTGCGGGCGCGGCACCCGCACGCGCTGCCGCATCTCGCCGGGCGGGAGTTGGTGCCGGGCCGACGCCCTCGCGAGTCGAGATATATCGGGTTAGCCTCGGGGCATGAGCGGAAGCCTGGAGCCTGTGGAGCCCGATGTGCGGGCGTCGCACGACGATCGTGAGCTGGCGGTGGAGCGGCTGCGGGTGGCGGCCGGGGACGGGCGGCTCGGGCCCGCCGACCTGGACGAGCGCGTCGAGCGGGCGCTGACCGCGACCACGCGGGGCGAGCTGCGGGACGTCCTGCGCGACCTTCCCGTCCCGGCCGAGGACGAGCTGAGCCTCCGGGCCAGGCACGGGAACGCCGAGCGATCCGGGGCGTGGACGCTGCCGCGCCGGTTGCTGGTGGACGTCCACGGGGGCAACGCGACCATCGACCTGACGCGGGCGGTGGCCGTCCACGCCGAGCTGGACGTGGAGGTGGCGGTGGCGCACGGCAACGTGCGGATCATCGCGCCGCCGGACGTCGCGGTCGAGGTGGGGAGCGTCGCGGTGCGGGGCGGGGGCGTCCGGCAGCGGCGGCGCGCGGAGGGCGGGCCGGTGCGTCTGCGGGTGCGGCTGGAGGGCGAGGTGCGGTACGGGAACGTGGTCGTCACCGGGCCGCGCCGGACGCTGCGGGAGCGGCTGCGCCGCACCGGCTGACCACCCTCGGGCAGGTGCGGGGGCATCGTTATTGCGAAACGTTTGCAATACTGTGCTCCATGTTGAAACGTCCGGTTCTGGTCATGCTGGCCGCGGTCCTCGCCGCCGCGCTCGCGTCCGCCTGCGGGCAGGGCGGCACCTCCGCCTCCGGTAAGGACGGCGTGTTCACCTACGCCGTCGGGGACGAACCGGAAACGTTCAACCCCGGGCTCCAGGACGGGCACACCGACCCCGTCACCGAGCTGGTCTTCCGCGGCCTGACCGGGCACGACGCCAACAACAAGATCGTCCCGGCGCTGGCGGAGTCGTGGGAGGTGGCCGAGGACGGCAAGTCGTACACGTTCAAGCTCCGCTCGGGCGTGACGTGGCACGACGGGAAGCCGTTCACCTCGGAGGACGTCGAGTTCACGATCGAGACCGTGCGGGACGCGGGCGCCGACGCGCCGCTGTCGCGCAACTTCGAGATGGTGAAGGAGGTCGCGACGCCCGACGCGAACACCGTCCGGCTGGAGCTGGACGAGCCGTTCGCGCCGATGCTCGGGGCCCTGTCGATGGGGATGCTGCCGAAGCACGTCCTGGCCGGCAAGAAGATCACCGACGCGGAGTTCGGGCGGAACCCGATCGGCACCGGCCCGTTCAAGATCTCGACGTACAAGCACGGGCAGTACGCGGAGCTGGCGGCGTTCGACCGGTACTACGAGGGCGAGCCGGGCCTGCGGAAGATCGTCATCAAGTACGTGCCGGACGACTCGGCGCGGCTGATCCAGCTCAACGGCGGCGAGGTCGACGGCGCGTTCGTCCGGCCGAAGCAGGTGGAGCAGGTGAAGGGGCACCGGCTGGAGGAGTACCCGACGGCCGACTACCGGGCGATCGGCTTCAACATGAAGAAGCCCGTCTTCGCGGACGCCCGGGTGCGCAAGGCGATGAACCACGCGCTCGATCGGAAGGCGATCGTCGACAGCGTCGTCATGGGGTACGGGGCCCCGGCGAAGGGGCCGCTCGACATGAGCGAGTTCGCCGCCGCCGAGGGTTTCACGTTCGACCCCGCGAAGGTCGAGTCGCTCATGGAGGAGGCGGGCTACGCCAAGAACGGCGACGGCCTGTGGGTCAAGGACGGGAAGACGGTGTCGTTCGAGCTGACGACGTTCGCCGAGGACTCGCTCCGCGTCGCCATGCTGAACGTCGCCGCGACCCAGTTGAAGAAGCAGGGATTCGACGTGAAGCCCGCCCCGCGTTCCGCCGACTGGGTCCGCAAGCACTGGGGCGACCTGGACGCGGCCGTGGTCGGCTGGGGGACGCCGTACGACCCGGACTCGTCGGTGTACGGGGTGTTCCACAGCGACGAGGCCATCGGCGACGGCGGCTCCAACCTCGGCAGCTACAGCAACGAGGAGGCGGACAAGGCGCTGGAGAAGGGCCGTTCCACGCTCGACCCGGCAGAGCGCAAGACCGCCTACACCGACTTCCAGAAGGCGCTGCAGGACGACCCGCCGTTCGCGTGGATCGCGTACCTGAAGGCCGTCAACGCCGTCCCGGAGAACCTGGCCGGGCCCCGGCAGCGCACCATGGGCCACCACGGTTACGGGTTCTTCTGGAACGCGCAGACCTGGCGTTACGAGTAGATGGTCCTGCGGATCGCCCGGCGGGCGGCGACGGCCGTGCTGGTCGTCGCCGCCCTGTCGGCGGTGTGCTTCGGGCTGCTGGACGCGGCGCCCGGCGACCCGGCGGCGTCGATCCTGGAGGCGCGGTCGGGCGGGCGGCCGCCGTCCCCGGCGGCGGTCGCGGAGCTGCACGCCGAGATGGGCCTGGACGACCCCGTGCACGTCCGGTACGCGCGGTGGGTGTCGGACGCCCTGCACGGCGACCTCGGCACGTCGTACATGTCCGGCACGCCGGTGACGGAGGTCCTCGGCGACACCGTCCCGTGGACGCTGCTGCTCGCCGCCGCCGCGACCGTCCTCAGCTTCTCCGCCGCCCTCGCCGTCGGGCTGGTCGCGGCGCTCACCCGGCGCGCGTGGCTGCGGCGCGGCATCGACCTCATCCTGTTCGTGATGGGCGGGATGCCCGGGTTCGTCGTCGCGCTCCTGCTCCTCTACGTGTTCGCCGCGTCGACGCAGCTGATGCCGTCCGGGGGCGTGAGCCGCCCCGGCGAGGACGTCACCGCGTACGGGCTGCTCGCGCACCTGACGCTGCCCGCGTGCGCGCTCGCGTTCGGGCACCACTTCGGGATCTACGTCCGGCTCGTCGAGAGCGGCGTCGGGCGGCTCCGGGACGCGCCGCACGTGCAGAACGCGCGCGTCCGGGGACTGCCGCGCCGGACGGTCGTCGCGCGGCACCTGATGCGGCCCGGGCTCGTCCCGTTCACCGCGCGGCTCGGCGTCGGCGTCGGGACGCTCGTCGCGGGCGTCTACGCGACCGAGGTGATCTTCTCGTGGCCCGGCATGGGCCGCGCGGCGATCGAGGCCGCGCGCGCCCAGGACTACCCGCTGCTGGTCGCGGTCGTGCTGGTCACCGGGCTGCTGGTGGTCGCGGCGAACCTGCTCGCCGAGCTGATCGTCGCGGCCCTCGACCCGCGCGCCCGCCGCGGCGGCGCGTCCGGTCCGGCGGCCCCGGCGAAGGAGGGGGCGACCGTTGTCGGCTGAGACGACCGGCGCCCCGCGGGGGCTCCTCGCCGTCCGGGTGCGCCCCCGGCGGCCCGCCCTGGCCGCCGCGGTCGCGGTGCTCGCCGCGCTCGGCCTCGCCGCCCTGCTCGCGCCCTGGCTGACGCCGCTCGACCCGATCGCGACCGACACGTCCGCGACGTCGCTGCCGCCCGGTTCGTCCGGCCACCTCCTCGGCACCGACCAGCTCGGCCGCGACCTGCTGACCCGCATGCTCTACGGGGCCCGGACGTCCCTGCTGGTCGGGCTCGCCGCCGCCGCGATCACCGTCGGCGTCGGGATGCTGCTCGGCGGGCTCGCCGCCGTC
Organism: Actinomadura sediminis; assembly: GCF_042675525.1. NCBI lineage: Bacteria > Bacillati > Actinomycetota > Actinomycetes > Streptosporangiales > Thermomonosporaceae > Actinomadura > Actinomadura sediminis. Next base: position 44,598 of record NZ_JBHTJA010000035.1, on the reverse strand, counting down.
GCGCCCCGCTGGCTGGACGCGCTGATCGCCCGCACCGCCGACGTGCTGCTGTCGCTGCCCCTGCTGGTGATCGTGCTCGCGTTCGCCGCGGTCGCCGGGCCGTCCCTCGGCACGGTGATCGTCGCGATCGCGGTGTCGAGCTGGATGCCGGTCGCCCTGATCGTCCGCGCCGAGCTGCGCGGCCGCCGCGAACGGCTGTACGTGCGCGCCGCGTACGGGCTCGGGCTGTCGCGGTGGCAGGTGCTGCGGCGGCACCTGCTGCCGGGCGCGCTGCCGCCCGTCGCGTCCATCGCCGCGTTCGAGGTCGGGCACGCGATCCTCGCCGAGTCGACGCTCAGCTTCCTCGGCCTCGGCATCCCGCCGAACAATCCGAGCTGGGGCAACCTGCTCACCGAGGCGCAGTCGCACCTGCTGACCGGCGCCTGGTACACGGTCGCGATCCCGGCCGCCGCCGTGGTCGTGACGATCATCGCGGTGAACGTCGTCGCCGGTGCGCTCGCCGGCCCGTCCGACGAAGGCGGTTCATGGTGAAGTCCACGGGATTGACCGTCGAGAAGCTCACCGTCGACGTGCCCGGCCGCCGCGTCGTGCACGGCCTCGACCTGGACGTCCCCGCCGGGCGGGTGCTCGCGCTCGTCGGGCCGAGCGGCAGCGGCAAGACCCTCACCGCCCGCGCGATCGCCGGGCTCCAGCCGCACGGCGGGACGGTCCGGGTGGACGGGCGCCCGCCGGAGCGCGGGCGCGACGTCGGCTACGCGTTCCAGGACGCGTCGGCGTCCCTCAACCCGACCGTCACCGTCCGCCGTCACCTCACCGAGACCGTCCGGGCGCACGGCACCGGCGACCCCGACGCCGCCCTCGCTCGCTTCGGCCTCGACCCGGCGCTCGCCGCCGCCTACCCGTTCGAGCTGTCCGGCGGGCAGGCGCAGCGGGTGGCGCTCGCCCTCGCGACCGTGCACGAACCGCCCGTCCTCATCGCCGACGAGGTCACCACCGCGCTCGACCCGGTCGCGCAGGCCGCCGTCCTCGACCTCGTCCGCGCCGAGGCCCGCGCCGAAGGCCGGGAGCGGGCGGTGCTGCTCATCACGCACGACCTGGCGGCCGCCGCCCGCTGGGCCGACGACATCGCCGTCATGCGGGACGGCCGGATCGTCGAGCACGGTCCCGCCGGGCGGATCCTCACCGCCCCCCGCACCGGCCTGGCCCGCGACCTGGCCGCCGCCGCGACCGCCGTGGCCGACCCGCCGCCCGCACCCGCCGCCCGTCCGTCCGAGGGGAGCCTGTCCCTGCGCGGGACGAGCCGGGTGCTGCGGTCCCGCCGCCGGACGACGGTCGCGCTGGACGGCGTCGACCTCGACGTCGCGCCCGGCGATGCCGTCGCGATCGTCGGCCCGAGCGGATCCGGCAAGTCCACCCTCATCGGCGCCCTCGCCGCGCTCGACCGGCCCGCCGCCGGGACCGTCCTGCGCGACGGCCGGGACGTGTGGCGGCTGCGCGACCGCGACCGGCGCGGCGTCCGCCGCCGTACCGGGCTGATCTTCCAGAATCCGCTCGCGTCGTTCGACCCCCGGCACACCGTGCGGCAGGTCGTCGCCGAGGCCGGCCCGTACGACGACGAGCTGCTCCGCCGCGCGGGGCTCGACCCGTCCGTGGCGTCCCGCCGCCCCGCGACCCTGTCCGGCGGCGAGTGCCAGCGCGTCGCGATCGCGCGCGCCCTCGCGCAGCGGCCCCGCGTCCTGCTCGCCGACGAACCCACCAGCGGCCTCGACGTCCTCACCCGGGACCGCATCCTCGACCTGCTCACCGCACTGCGCCGCGACGACGGGCTCACGATCGTCCTCGTGACCCACGACCTGCGCGTGGCCCGCCGCGTCGCCGACCGCGTCGTCGTCCTGCACGAGGGACGCGTCGTCGAGGACGTCCCGGCCGCCGGCCTCGACGGCGCGGAGCACCCGCGCACCCGCAGCCTGCTGGAGGCGACCGTCCTGGCTCCCGCTCCCGGCTGACCCGCCGCGCCTCCGGGCGGATCCACGGCCGTGCGCGGTTCGGGGCGCGGAGACGGCGGGATCCGGAGCGATAACACGACGAATAATTCGCCGACGGACTCGAATGGGTTCTCGATGGAATGGAGGCCGGGTCGTCGAAGCGTTCTCCCGGGTAATTCACGGACTCTACGGCGCGGCGTTCGCACATCAATTCGATAGTTCACTCAGAACTTTCCGCTGCGTTATGTAATAGTCGCTGTGCGGTAAGTTGCCGGACCGGGCGGAAGGTAAAACAGATGCCCGCGGGCACTGCACAGGCGACCGATTCATGCTTCATAATTTGTGCATCACAAGTTGAAGCGGAGCGAGCGGCCGATCGCGACACGGAACGGGATCCGGAGGCGATGCGATGAGCGGCACCGAAGAGGCCCCGCCGGGCGTGGACGTCTCCGTCCCGAGCGCCGCCCGGCTGTACGACTACTACCTCGGCGGCGAGCTGAACTACCCGGCGGACCGGGCGGCCGGCGAAGAGGTCGTCCGCAAGGTGCCGGAGATCCGGGACGTCGCCTGGTCCAACCGCGGTTTCCTGCAGCGGGCCGTCCGCTGGGTCGCCGAGCAGGGCGTCCGCCAGTTCGTCGACATCGGCGCCGGGCTCCCCACGCAGAACAACACCCACCAGGTGGCGCGGGCCGTGCGCCCCGACGCCCGGGTCGTCTACGTCGACCACGACCCGATCGTCCAGGTGCACGCGAACGCGCTGCTGGCGGGCGACGAGCAGACCGCGGTCGTCCTGCGCGACCTGCGCGACGCCGAGGCCGTCCTGGACGACCCGGCGACGCGGCGGCTGATCGACTTCTCCGAGCCGGTCGCGATGATGCTGGTCGCGGTGACCCACTTCCTGTCCGACGAGGAGGACCCGTGGGGCCTCGTCGCCCGCTACCTGCGGCGGCTGGTCCCCGGGAGCCACCTGATCCTCTCCGCGGGCACCCAGGACTTCCAGCCGGAGTGGCGGGTCAGGGCCGTCCAGGAGATCTACGCCAGGTCGTCGACCGGCGTGCACACCCGCACCCGGGAGCAGATCGAGCGGTACTTCGACGGGCTGGAGATCGTCCCGCCGTACGAGGGGGCGAAGGCCGAGGTCACCTACGTCGGCTTCTGGGGCGCCGAGGACGCCGAGGAGGCCGACAGCGACGGGTCCCGGTGGAGCTACTGCGCCGTCGCCCGCGTGCCCTAGCCCGGACGGGACGCGTGCCCCCCCGCCGCCCCCAGACAGGAGATCGAACGTGCGCAAACCCTCCGCGGCCGACCTGGGCGTCGACCTCGACGCCCTCGACTGGAGACGTTCCGAGACGCCGGACGGCGCCATCGAGGTCGCCTTCGCGGGCGAGTGGACCCTGCTGCGCACCGGCGGCGGGCCCGGCGCGCTCGTGTCGGTGTTCGACGAGCGCGAGTGGGCGTGCTTCCTTGACGGGGCGAAGAAGGGGGAGTTCGACCGGGTCGCGGACTGAACCCGCGCGATCCGTGATCCACAGATCGGCCGGGCGGCCGGGTGCGGGCATGCGGAGGGAGACGACGCCCGTGGGCGACGCGTACGGGGCCACCATCGCCAAGTGGACGCTGGCGCGGCGGCTGAAGGAGCTGCGCGACGCGTCCGGCTACACCGCCAACCAGGTCTGCGACCGCCTCAACTGGGGGCGCGGCAAGGTCGGCCGGTTCGAGGCGAACACGTGGGTCCGGCCGGAGCTCAGCGACATCCGCGACCTCGCCCGCCTCTACGAGGCCGACGACGAGACCGTCGACCGGCTCCAGGAGCTGGCGCGCAGCGCCCGGCGCCGCGCCTGGTGGCGCGAGTACGGAGAGGTGTTCGGCAACGTCGAGTTCCCCGGCTTCGAGAACGACGCGTCCGAGATCCTCGTCTACACGCCGCTGCTCATCCCGGGGCTGCTGCAGACCGTCCCGTACATGCAGACGCTCCTGTCGTACGGGTCCAGGCCCCCCGAATGGCGCGAGGTGGCCCTGCGCGCCCGGCTGCGCCGCCAGCAGATCCTGGAGCGCGGCGACGACACCGCGCCCCGGCTCACGGCCCTGATCACCGAGGCGGCGCTGCTGTACGAGTGGGGGCGCGGCGACGACCGGCGCGGCCAGCTCGCGCACCTGCTCAAGATGGCGGAGCGCCCCAACGTCGAGCTGCGGCTGCTCCGCTTCCGGGACGGCCTGCACCCCGGCATGGCGATGGTCTTCCACATCTTCCGGTTCCCCGGCGGGGAACCGCCCATGGTCTACCTCGAGACCGACGCGGCCATACAGGACATCGATCCCGCCGACAACGTGGAGGCGTATGAGCTGATCTACGAGCAGATCATGGAGGCGGCGCTCGGCCCGGCCGACAGCGCCGAGTACATCAGCACGCTCATGGTGACACTTGAGTGACCTCAAGGAGACAGAGATGGACCTCTCTCAGGCACAGTGGTTCAAGGCTTCGGCGAGCGCCAGCAGCAACGGCGCCTGCGTCGAGGTCGCCGACCTCGACGCGTCCACCGGGGTGCGCGACAGCGTGACGCCCGAGGCGGGCGCGCACGTCGTCGCCCGCCCGGTCTTCGCCGCGTTCCTCGCCGACGTCAAGGCGGGCCGGTACGACCGGTAGCCGCTGACCCGGGCTCGCGGCGCGGGCGGTCCCGGGCGGAGACCACCCGAAGCCGCACACGAGATCCCCCAGGGCTGCACCCCCTGGGGGATCTTCCGTGTGCGGCCCCTCTCAGGCGTTCTCCACGCTACAGCGCATGCCGTGCTCGTCCCAGATGCCCGCCGTTACGCGTTCGTCCGATGACGACCGCGCGGGATTCTGCCGGTTCGGGTCCGTATTGGCGACCATTCCGTTCGCCGGCACATCTCCTTGCCCATGTTCAGGGCCTTGTCCGGTCGCATGTGCAACACTGAATCTGTGATTCACAGGTAGCGAGTCGGGAACTGCAGGGCTTATGTCGCGATTGTCGGAATCATTTCGGCCGTGCCGCTCCCGGATCGCCTACCGCTCTCACGCGCCGGTGGGCGGTAGCCACGGAAGAACTCAATCGACTTCACCGAGGTGGCGACCATGACGAAGGCGGCGACGGTGTGCGGGGTCCCCTGGACGCTCGAGAACGGCGGTTGCACGGCCCTGCCCCTGCCCTCCGACGAGACGATCGCCGGTGTCGCGCGCGCACACGTCGCGAACCTGCTCCCCGAGGCGGGCGTCCAGGACGCGGACGACGTGACCCTGATGGTCAGCGAGCTGGCCACCAACGCGCTCCTGCACGGCACCCCCCGCTCCGCCGACGGCAGCCGCAAGCCGTCCGCCGGCGCCGAACTGTGGGTCTACCGCCGCGGCGACGGCCGCGGCCGGCAGGAGCTCGTCGTCAAGATCTTCGACGAGCTCCGCTGCTGGCGCCGCCGCCCGTCCGCCGGGCCGATGCCCGAACACGGCCGCGGCCTCGACATCATCGACATGCTGTCCGGCGGCCGCTGGGGCCACCACGCGTCCCGCTCCCGGCTGCGCTCCCCCCAGGTGTCCGGAAAGGCCACCTGGTTCGCCGTCCCCGTCCGCGCGGCCCGCGGCCGTCCCCTCTCGGCCGACCCCGCGCACGCCCTCGAGGAACTCGGCGCCCTCCTGGCCGACCGCGGCCTTCCCGCCCCGGTCCCCGTCGCCCCCGCCGGGCTCTCCGTCGGCGACCTCACGGTCTGGTGCGAGCGCTCCGCCTTCCACTGGTGCGACCTCGACGGCGAACTCGCCCGCATGCCCGTCGCCGACATCACCGAGGTCTCCGAGCAGCTCGTCCGGCTCCACGAGACCGCCCGCGAGGGCGGTGCCGCCGCCCGCACCCCGCAACGACCCGCCTGACCCGCACGTCCCGTCTCCAGGAGGGGGGAGACGGGCCGCTCGTCCCCGCCGCGGAGACCGCCGCCCGTCCCGCGCGGTGCTACGTTCCGCCCATGCGACGCTCCCACGTTGTCACCGGAGGCGGCCGCGGCGTCGGCCGCGCCATCGTCGAGCGGCTCCTCGCGGACGGCGACGCCGTCACGATCGTCGAACGCGACCCGTCCGTCCTCGCCTGGGCCGGTCACCCGCGCCTGACCTCGGTCACCGGCGACGCCGCCGCCGACGACGTCGCCGGGCGCGCCGCCGACCTCGCCGCCCGCGCGGGCGCCCTCACCGGCTGGGTCAACAACGCGGCCGTCTTCCGCGACCCCGCCCCGGTGCCCTCGCCCCGCGAGGTCCGCGACCTCGTGGCGCTCAACCTCGACCCGGCCGTCGTCGGCTGCATGACGGCCGTCCGCCGCTTCCTCGACGCCGGAACGGGCGGCGCGATCGTGAACGTCTCGTCCCACCAGGCCGCGCGTCCCGTCCGGGGCTCGCTCACGTACGCGACCGCCAAGGCGGCGATCGAGGGCCTCACCCGCGCCCTCGCCGTCGACTACGGTCCCCGCGGCGTCCGGACGAACGCCGTCGCGCTCGGCTCGATCGCCACCGACCGCTACGAGACCTTCCTCGCCGGCCGGGACGCCGCCCGCGTCGAGGACGAGATGCGGCTGCTGCACCCGCTCGGCCGCGTCGGCCGCCCCGCCGAGGTCGCCGAGGCCGTCGCGTTCCTGCTCTCCGACCGCGCGAGCTTCGTCAACGGCGCGATCCTGCCCGTGGACGGCGGCCGCGCCGTCCTCGGCCGCGACCCCGAGGAGTCCGGCGGGTAGAGGGGCGGGCGCCTCCGGTCACATTCCCCGCGTTCCGTTCGTCATGTCCGCAGCACAGTGACGAAAAGGAGCGAGAACCATGGGCGATGTCCAGGGGACGGTGGCGGACGGTTTCGAGGCGGTGCGCGAGGAGTTCGCGGCCGCGGTGGCGGAGGACGGTGCGTCCGGCGCGCAGCTCGCGGCTTACGCGGGCGGCCGGAAGGTGGTGGACCTGTGGGCCGGGGACGGCGTCACCGGCGACACCCTGACCGGCGTGTACTCCTCGACCAAGGGCGCCGCCACGCTGGTCGTGGCGCTGCTGGTGCAGGACGGCGTCCTGGACCTCGACGAACCGGTCGCGGCGGCCTGGCCGGAGTTCGCCGTCGCCGGCAAGGACCGGATCACGCTGCGGGACGTCCTGTCGCACCGGTCCGGTGTGATCGGCGTCGACGGCGGTCTGACGGCGGCCGAACTCGCCGACGACCGGGTGATCGCCGAGCGGCTGGCCGGGCAGCGTCCGTACTGGCGGCCGGGGACGGCGTGCGGCTACGGCGGGTTCGTGTCGTTCGCGATCGTGGGCGAGGTGGTCCGCCGGGTCACCGGACGGACGTTGCAGGAGCTGTTCGAGGAGCGCATCCGCGCGCCGCACGGGCTGGACGTCCACCTGGGCCTGCCGGAGGCGCTCGAGGACAGGTACCGGGAGGTGCTGCCGGGCCTGGCGAGCCCGGAGGAGCTGGCCGCGTTCTGGGCGAACGTCCCCGGCCCGCACAGCATCACCGGCATCGGGTACGGCCTCAACTCGACCCCGCCACTGGACCAGGTCGCGTTCGTCAACACCCGGCGGGTGCGGGCGCTCGGCCAGGCGTCCGCGGGCGGCGTGGGCAGCGCACGGGGGCTCGCCGCGATGTACGCGGCGGCGGTCTCCGGACTGGACGGTCACGCCCCGCTGCTGAAGCCCGACACCATCGGCGAGTTCGCGATGCTCCACTCGACCGACGGCGACCTGGTCACCGGCCCCGAGGGCCGGTACGCGCTGGGGTTCCAGGCCAAGGGCCTGCGGTACCCGTTCCTCAGCGCGCGGGCGTTCGGCCACGGCGGATCGGCGGGCTCGGAGGCCTTCGCCGACCCTCACGGCGGCATCGCGTTCGGCTATACCCGCCGCCGCTTCTCCTTCAACTGGTCCTACCCCGAACACGACCGGCTGGCCGCCGCCGTCCACGCCGCGGCCACGGCCTCCTGAGGACGCCCGAATGTCCGTGAACACTCGAAGCGGCGGCCCGTCCCTGCTGGTGATCGCCGCCGCGCAACTGCTGATCGTCATGGACGGCACCATCGTGACCGTCGGCCTGCCCGTCATCGGCTCCGGCCTGAACATCGCCGAGTCCGACCTGGACTGGATCCTGACGTCCTACGCGCTGGCGTTCGGCGGGATGCTGCTGGCCGGCGGCCGCGCCGGCGACCTGTTCGGACGCCGCCGCCTGTTCCGCGCCGGGCTGGTGGTGTTCCTGCTGGCCTCCCTGCTGGGCGGGGTCGCGCAGGACGGCGGCACGCTGATCGCCGCGCGCGTCCTGCAGGGCATGGGCGGCGCGATCATCGCGCCCGCCGCGCTGTCCCTGCTGGCCGACACCTTCCCCGCCGGGCCCGAGCGCAACAAGGCGCTCGGCGTGTACGGGGCGATGGGCGGCCTCGGCTCGGTGGTCGGCCTGCTGCTCGGCGGCGCGCTGACCGAGTACCTGGGCTGGCGCTGGATCATGTTCATCAACGTGCCCATCGCGCTGGTGGTGCTGGCGGGGACGCTCGTCCTCGTTCCCGGCACCCGCGAACGCGGCGGCATCGACCTGCCCGGCGCGATCACCGTGACCCTCGCCCTCGGCTCCCTGGTCTACACGATCAACCGGGCCGGATCCGACGGCCTCGCCGACGCGCAGACCCTGGCCTTCGGCGCGGGCGCGCTGGTGCTGGGCGCGGCGTTCGTCCTCATCCAGCGCAAGGTGCGCGCCCCGATGCTGCCCGCCGGTGTGCTCGCCGACCGGGGCAGGCTCGGCGCCAACCTGGTGATGCTGCTGATGGGCGCGGGCCAGTTGGCCACCTTCTACTTCCTGACCCTCTACATGCAGTCGATCAAGGACTACTCGCCCATGGTCACCGGGCTGGCCTACCTGCCGTTCGCGATCGGCATCGGCATCGGCTCCGGCGTGGTCGGCCCCCGGTTGCAGGCCCGCACGTCCTCCCGGACGGTCCTGGCGACCGGCATGGCGGTGGCGGCCATCGCGATGGTCTGGTTCAGCCTGCTCAGCCCGGACCAGAACGCCCTGTTCGTGCTGCTGCCCGCGCAGCTCGCCGGCGGGATCGGGCTGGGCATCGGGTTCGTGGCGGCCACCATCGGCGGCGTCCAGGGCGTCGCCGCCGAGGACTCGGGCATCGCCTCCGGGCTCATCAACACCAGCCAGCAGGTGGGCGGCGCCCTGGGGCTGGCGATCCTGGCGAGCGTCGCCGTCACCGTCACGGAGGGACGGCTCGCGACGGAGGCGGTGCCGGACGCGCTCACCGGCGGCTACACCGCCGGGCTGCTCGGCGCCGCCGCGTTCTACCTCGCCGCCGTCCTCACCGCCGTCGCCCTCATGCGGCCGCGCCCCGCCGACCGGAGCGCCCCCGAGGCGGCCGCGCCCGAGAAGCCGCAGGGCTCCCACGTGTGACACGGCCCCGGATCCGGTGCCGGCCGCCGGTCGCATCCGCCGCTCGGCACCCGTCAACGAAGTGACACAACGAAAGGAAACGCATCATGAGCACCACCGTCCAGGAGCGGTCGCAGTCGCGTCTGCCCAACCCCGCCGTGCTCGTCCCCGAACTCGCGGAGATCGGCGCGGCGCTCTTCAAGGCGACCGGGAACGGCTCGGTCCCCCAGACCACCATCGGCCTCGTGCAGCTCCGCGTCGGCCAGATCGTCGGGAACACCTACCTGACCGTCCTGCACACCGGCAACCTCCGCAAGGCCGGGGAGTCCGAGGAGCGCATCACCGCCGTGGCGTCCTGGCAGGACGCGCCGTACTTCACCGAGGCCGAGCGGGTCGCGCTCGCGCTCGCCGAGGCCGTCCTCACCCCGAACCCGCACGGCGAGCGCGTCCCGGACGAACTGTACGCGCGGGCGTCCGCCCACTACGACGACAAGGCCCTCGCCACGCTGAGCATGGCGATCGGCCAGGTCGGCTTCTTCACCCCGCTCGCCCTCATCGGCAAGCCGCTCCCCGGCGCGGCGCCCGCCGAGCAGTGGCGGCACTGATCCCGGCCCGCCCCGGCTGAGGGCGGTGGTGCGGAGCGGACGGCCACGGGCGGCCGTCCGCTCCGCTGACCCACAATGGAGCCATGTTCGTCGGGATTCTCGGGCCGCTGGCGGTCACGGACGGCGGCGCCCGGGTGCCCGTCGGCGGGGCGCGGCTGCGGGTGCTGGTGACGCGGCTGGCACTGGAACCCGGACGGACGGTGACGAACGAGGCGCTCGTCCGGGCCGTCTGGCCGGACGGCGGGCCCGGCGATCCCGGGCACGCGCTGCAGGCGCTCGTGTCGCGGCTCCGGCGGTGCCTCCCGGACGGCCGGGTGCGGTCGGCGCCGGGCGGATACGTCCTGGACGTCCCGAAGGACGACGTGGACGCGCACAGGTTCGAGCGGCTCGCGCGGGAAGGCGCGCGGGCACTGCGCGACGGGGACCACGCGCGGGCGGCGAAGGCGCTGGCGGAGGCGCTCGCGCTGTGGCGCGGCGACCCGCTGGCGGACGCCGCGGACGCGCCGTTCGCGGCGGCCGGGGCCGTCCGGGTCCGCGAACTGCGGCTCGCGGCGACCGAGGACCGCGTCGCCGCCGAGCTGGCGGCGGGCGCCGACCCGGGCGGGCTCGCCGCCGAGCTGGAGGCGCTCGCGGCGCGGCACCCGCTGCGGGAACGGGTCCGGGCGCTGCTGATCGAGGCGCTGCACCGGGCCGGGCGGTCGGCGGAGGCGCTCGCCGTGTACGAGGAGTTCCGGCGGGTGCTGGCCGACGAGCTGGGCACCGACCCCGGGGACGGGCTCCGCGCGGCCTACCTCGACGTCCTGCGGGTCCCGCGGACGCGGCCGCGCGGGAACCTGCGGGCGCCCGCGACCGGGTTCGTCGGCCGGGAGGACGAATGCGCGTGGATCGCCCGCCGCCTGTGGGACGGGCGGCTCGTCACGCTCGTCGGCACGGGCGGCGCGGGCAAGACGCGGCTCGCTACGACGGTCGGGGAACGGCTGGCCGAACGGTTCCCGGGCGGGGTGTGGCTGGTGGAGCTGGCGGCGGTCGCCGCCGGCGACGGCGCGCGCGACGGGGTGCGCGCCGCGGCCGCGGCGGCGCTGGGCGTGCGGGGCCCGGAACGGCTGGCCGAGGCGCTCGCGGGCGTGGAGTCGCTGCTCGTCCTCGACAACTGCGAGCACGTGCTCGACGCGGCGGCGTCGCTGGCCGGCGAGCTGCTCGGGGCCTGCCCGGGGCTGCGGGTGCTCGCGACGAGCCGGGAACGGCTGGGGGTGGACGGCGAGGCGCTGTGCCCGGTGCCGCCGCTGGACGAGCCCGCCGCGGTGCGGCTGTTCGCGGAGCGCGCGGCGGCCGCCCGCCCGGGGTTCACCGCGGACGACGCGGCCGTCGGGGCGGTCTGCCGGCGGCTGGACGGGCTGCCGCTCGCGATCGAGCTGGCCGCGGCGCGGCTGCGCGCGATGACGCTCGACCAGCTCGCCCACCGCCTCGACCGGCGGTTCCGGGTGCTCGGCGGGGACCGCCGCCCGGCGCGGCACCGCACCCTGCGCGCGGTCGTCGCGTGGAGCTGGGACCTGCTGGACGAGCGCGAGCGGCGGGTCGCCGAACGGCTCGCGGTGTTCGCCGGGACGATCGCGCCCGAGGCGGCGCACCGGGTCGCCGGCGCCGAACTGGAGGACCTCGACGCGCTCGTCGACCGTTCGCTGCTGCAGGCCGTGGAGGGCACGGAGCCGCGCTTCCGGATGCTGGAGACGATCCGCGAGTACGGGCGCGAACGCCTGGCCGAGCGCGGCGGACTCGACGGCGCCCGGGCCGCGCACCTGGCGTACTTCCTGGAGCTGGCGGAGCGGGCCGAGCCGCACCTGTGCCGGGCGGAGCAGCTCGACTGGCTCCCGCTGCTCACGGCCGAGCAGGAGAACCTGCTCGCCGCGCTGCACACCGCCGAGGCGGACGGGGACGCGGGCTCGGCCGTCCGGCTCGCGGCGGCGCTCGCCGTGTTCTGGATGCTGCAGGGCGATCACGCCGAGGTCGCGCGGCGCCTCCGGGACGCCCTGGAGACGCCGCGCCGCACGCCCGTCCCGGCGGACGCCGAAGGGGCCGCCCTCGGCGGGTACGTGCTGAACACCGTGCTGTCCGGCGGCGCCGCCCGCGACGACCCGCTGCTGACGGCGCCCGCGCGCGGCGCCCGTCCGCTCGCGGTCCTGGCCGGGCCCGGCGTCGCGCTGCTGGCGGACGACACCGCGGGCGGCCTCGCGGCCATCGACCGCCTCCTGCCCGGCCGGGACGCCTGGACGCGCGCGACGCTGCACGTCATCGGCGCGATGCTCAACGGGAACGCGGGCGACATGGCGGCCGCGCACCGGAACCTGGCCGCCGCCGTCGCCGCGTACCGGGAGAGCGGCGAGCGCGGCGGCCTGGCGATGGCGCTGCTGTTCGCGGCCTCGACCGAGATGAGCGCGGGGAACTACGACGCCGCCGTCGCCGCGCTGGAGGAGTCGATCGGCCTGCTGCGCGTCCTCGGCCAGGACCGCGAGGCGGCGCAGCAGCGGATCATGCTCGCGGTCGTGCTGGCCAGGTCGGGCGACGCCCGCCGCGCCCGCGACGAGCTGACCGCCCTGCTCGAACCGGAGGCCGCGACCCCCGCCCGGTACCTGGCGGGGGCTCGGCTCGCGCTCGGCGACCTGGCCCGGCACGGCGGCGACCGCGCCGAAGCCGAGCGGCACTACGCCGCCGCCGAACGGGACCTGGAGCACACGTCCTCCGGCCCCCAGTACCGGTCCCTGCTGTCGACGGCGCGCGCACACCTCGCGATCGGCGACGGCGACACCGCCGCGGCCCGCCGCCACCTGCGGACCGCGCTCGCCGAGGCCGTCGAGGGCCCCGACATGCCCGTCGCCGCGTCCGCCGGGACCGGCATCGCGCGGCTGCGGGCCGCCGACCGCCCCGCCGACGCCGCGGAGACGCTCGGCGCCGCGTCCGTCCTGCGCGGCGGGCCGGACGAATCCGACCTCGACCTCGCGCACCTCACCCGCGACCTGCGGGCCGCCCTGGGCGAGCGCGCCTTCGAGGAGGCCCGCGCCCGCGGCGCGGCCCTCGCCCTCCCGGACGCGCTCGCCCTCCTCGAAGATCAGCTCCGGCGCCGGTAGGCGTACACGGCCAGCGGCGCGAACACCGCGAGGAAGCCCGCCGCCCACAGCAGCGTCGCCGTCGCCGCGTCCGCGACCGGACCGCCGACGAGCAGCCCGCGGCAGGCCTCCACCGCGCGATCGACCGGGTTGACGTCCACCCACGCCCGCAGCCAACCCGGCAGCGTCTCGGGCGGCACCGCCATGCTCGTCCCGAACGTCAGCGGGAAGATCCCGAGGAACGCCACCGTCTGCACGACGGTCTCCTCCTTGATCAGCACCCCGATCAGCACGTTCACCCAGCTCAACGCGAACCCCAGCGCCGCGCTCAGCCCCACCGCCGCGAGCGCCGCCGGAACGCCCGTCTCGACCCGGAACCCCATCAGGTAGCCGGTCGCGAACAGTACGACGCCGGTGACGACGTACCGGGGGCCGTCGCTGATCACGAGACCCACCAGCGGCGCGGACCGTCCGATCGGCAGGCTCCGGAACCGGTCGAACACGCCCTTCTTGATGTCCACGTTGATGGCGACGCCGACCGAGATCATCCCGGCGAGGACCATCGTCATCACCAGGACCCCCGGGAAGATGTACTGCAGGTACTCCTGGGTGGAGCCGGACACCGCGCCGCCGAACAGGTACACGAACAGCAGCAGGAACATGATCGGCATGAGCAGCGCGTCCAGCAGGATCCCCGGGTTGCGCCGCGTCTTGACCAGGCTGCGCCCGGCGAGCAGCAGGCTGTGCCGCACGAGCGCGAACGGCCGCGCGTCCGGCTCCGCCGCACGCGCCTTCGGGCCGGTGCCGACGACGGTGTCCGTCATGCCGCCTCCTCCTTGCGCACGCCGTGGCCGGTGAGCGTGAAGAACACCTCGTCCAGGCTCGGCAGCCGCAGCGACAGCTCGGTGACGCCGATGCCCGCCGCGTCCAGCCGCCGCACGGTCTCGCCGAGCGCGTCCTCGCCGTCCACCGGCACCGTCAGGACGTCCCGGCGCGGCGACTCGGCCGCGCGCCCCGACACCGCGTTCAGGATCGCGGCCACCTCCACCAGCCGCGCCGGATCCCGGGGCCGCACCGTGATCGTCTGCCCGCCCGCGACCCGCTTCAGCTCCGCCGGGGTGCCGTCCGCGATGACCCGCCCCCGGTCGACCACGACGATCTGGTCGGCGAGCGCGTCCGCCTCCTCCAGGTACTGCGTCGTCAGCAGCACCGTCCGGCCGTCCGCCGTCATCGCCCGGATCATCCGCCACACGTCCTCGCGGCGCCCCGGATCCAGCCCGGTCGTCGGCTCGTCCAGGCAGACCACCTCGGGACGGCCCATCATGCCGGCCGCGAGATCGAGCCGGCGGCGCATCCCGCCCGAGAACGTCGACACCCGCCGCCCCGCGTCGTCCGCCAGCTCGAACCGGTCCAGCAGCTCCGCGGCCCGGGCCCGCGCGTCGGACTTCCGCAGGTCGAGCAGCCGCCCGATCAGCACGAGGTTCTCGGTCGCCGTGAGGTCCTCGTCGACCGACGCGTACTGCCCCGTCAGGCCGATCTTCCTGCGGACCGCGGCGGCGTCGCGGCCGACGTCCAGCCCGTCCACCCGCGCCGTCCCGGCGTCCGGCCGGAGCAGCGTCGCGAGCACGCGCACGGCCGTCGTCTTCCCGGCCCCGTTCGGCCCCAGCAGCCCCAGCACCGTCCCGGCCCGCGCCGACAGCGAGACGCCGTCCAGCGCGACCGTCTTCCCGAATCGTTTGACCAGGCCCTCGGCCCAGATCGCATCTCCCATACCCCGACCCTCCCCACCCCCCCTCACAGATCGCTCACACCGTCGCCCGCCGCCCCGCCCCGTACGCCTCTTGACCGCTTCGCGACGGCCCTGGAAATCTTTCGGGCACCATGGAAGAACTGCATACCGATGACCCGCGCCAGGTCGGCGCTTACCAGCTTCTCGCTCGGCTCGGCGCGGGCGGGATGGGCAGCGTGTTCCTCGGACGGGCTCCGTCGGGACGCACGGTCGCGGTGAAGTTCGTCCACGCGGAACTGGCGCGAGACGCCGACTTCCGGCGGCGGTTCCGGCAGGAGGTCGAGGCGGCCCGGCGGGTGAGCGGGCCGTGGACGGCGCCCGTCCTGGACGCCGACACCGACTCGGAGACGCCGTGGGTCGCGACCGGTTACGTCGCCGGGCCCACGCTGCAGGAGACCGTCGCCGAGCTGTACGGGCCGCTGCCCGAGCACTCGGTGCGGGCGCTCGCGGCGGGCCTCGCCGAGGCGCTGCGCGAGATCCACGACCGCGGCCTGATCCACCGGGACCTCAAGCCGTCGAACGTCATGCTCACGCTGGACGGCCCGCGCGTCATCGACTTCGGCATCGCGCGCGCCACCGACGGCACCATGATCACCAGGACCGGGGCGGTCGTCGGCACCCCCGGCTTCATGTCCCCCGAGCAGGTGCGCGGTGAGCGCGTCACCGCGGCCGGGGACGTCTTCTCGCTCGGCGCCGTCCTCGCGTACGCGGCGACGGGGCGGCAGCCCTTCGACACCGGCGAGGCGAGCGTCCCCGCCCTGCTGTACCGGGTGGCGACCGAGCCGCCGAACCTGGACGGCATGACGGGCGAGCTGCGCGACCTCGCGGAGCGCTGCATGGCCAAGGACCCGGGCGGGCGGCCGTCGCCCGCGGAGATCGCCGCGGCCATGGAGGCGACGGAGTCCGGATCGTGGTTGCCCGGCGCGCTCGTCGAGCACGTGGGGCGCCGCGCCGTCCAGCTCCTCGAACTCGAACGCGGGGACGATCCGCCCGCACCGGGCCCAACGACGGCAGAGCCCGCCACGCCCGCGCCCACCACGCCCGCGCCCGAGATGCGCTCGCAGGAGCCGCCGCCCGGCTCGCCGTGGGTTCATGGCGGCCCCGGGCACGGTGCGATGCATCCGGGGACGCCCCCACCGGGGGCCGTGCCCCCCGGGACGCCTCCGCCGGGTACCTATCCGCCGGGCACTTACCCACCCGGTGCCTATCCGCCCGGTACTCACCCGCCCGGTCCCGTCCGGCACCGCCGCCGCAACCCGGCGGCGGTGCCGCTGGCCATCGCCGGTGCCGCGGTGATCGTGACGCTGATCGTCCTCCTGTCGAAGTCGTTCTCCGGCTCGGACGACGAGGCGGGGCCGTCCTCCGCCGGGGCCACGACCGGCTCCGTTCCGCGGGCCGGCGGGAACGGCGAACCGTCCGGCGGGGCCTCCTCCCCGCCCGCCTCCTCGCCCCCGGCCTCGGACGACGAGGACGCGGGTGCGGTGGAGGCCGGTCCGGTCCCGGCGGCGTTCATCGGGACCTGGGAGGGCGAGGTCTCGGGCGACCAGACGCGGCGGATGGTGATCGAGCAGGGCGAGAAGGGCACCGACATCGTCACCACGCGGACCACCGGGCCCAACGGTTACTGCGAGGGCAAGGGGAAGATGGTCGCGGCCGCGCCGAACGTCCTGGAGGTCACCACCCGGGTGACCAAGAGCGTCCCGTCGGACCTGTGCGCGTCGGTCGGCAGGCAGTCCCTGGTCCTCCAGGACGACGGCACCCTGAAATGGAAGAGGAGCAAGCCGAGCCTGTTCGGGGGCGGGCCCTACACCCTCCACAAGATCGGCGGGTGAGGTCGGACCGAGGGGTCATGGTTCTCCCGGTGTCGGTCTGCCCACGATGACGCAGGCTTTCGGTCATGGCCAGCCGCAGCGGCGGCGGCGCCGGGGTTGACCGTGATCGTGCGTGCTGGAACCGTTGTCCGCCGATGGAGAATCTGCGGCCGAACGATCCGCACCAGGTCGGCGCTTACCGGTTGCTGGCCCGGCTCGGCGCGGGCGGGATGGGCAGCGTGTTCCTCGGACGGGCTCCGTCGGGACGCACGGTCGCGGTGAAGTTCGTCCACGCGGAACTGGCGCGAGACGCCGACTTCCGGCGGCGGTTCCGGCAGGAGGTCGAGGCGGCCCGGCGGGTGAGCGGGCCGTGGACGGCGCCCGTCCTGGACGCCGACACCGACTCGGAGACGCCGTGGGTCGCGACCGGTTACGTCGCCGGGCCCACGCTGCAGGAGACCGTCGCCGAGCTGTACGGGCCGCTGCCCGAGCGGTCGGTGCGCGCGCTGGCCGCCGGGCTCGCCGAGGCGCTGCGCGAGATCCACGACCGCGACGTGATCCACCGGGACCTCAAGCCGTCGAACGTCATGCTCACGCTGGACGGCCCGCGCGTCATCGACTTCGGCATCGCGCGCGCCGGCGACGGCAGCGTGCTCACCGGGACCGGGATGGTCGTCGGCACCCCCGGCTTCATGCCGCCCGAGCAGGTGCGCGGTGAGCGCGTCACCGCGGCCGGGGACGTCTTCTCGCTCGGCGCCGTCCTCGCGTACGCGGCGACGGGGCGGCACCCGTTCGGCTCCGGCGAGGGCGGTGCGGCGGCGCTGCTGTACCGCGTCGTCAACGAGCCGCCGGACCTGGACGGCATGACGGGCGAGCTGCGCGACCTCGCGGAGCGCTGCATGGCCAAGGACCCGGGCGGGCGGCCGTCGCCCGCGGAGATCGCCGCGGCCGTCGAGGTGCCCGACGCCTCCGGGTCGTGGCTGCCCGGCGGGGTCGTCGAGGCCGTGGGGCGGCGCGCGGTCGAACTCCTCGACCTGGAGCGCGGTGACGAGCGGCCGGGGCCGGGCGTCCGGGGGGCCGTGGGCGCGCCGCCCACCGCGCCGCCGACCGGGTATGCCGGTCCGTTCGCGCCCGGACGCAGGTCGACGGTGGTGCTGGTGATGGTCGCCGTGGCCGCCCTGAGCTTCGGTTTGTTCTTCGTCGTCGCGGTGAGGTCCCTGGGGACGGACGGCGAGGGGGAGCGGCGCGCGCAGGGGACGACCGACCCGGCGCCGGAGCCCACGTGGAGCGCCGGCGGGGCGCCGTCGCCGCGGGATAGCGTCGAGACGTCCTCCCCGTCGCCTTCGGGTGACGGGACGGTCGGCACCGCCGGGGCGGGGGACGTTCCGGAGAGGTTCCTCGGTACGTGGACCTGGGAGGGCGAGACCACCGACGGCGGGCCGGTCTCCCAGCGGGTGGTCGTCACGCAGGGGCCCCGGGGCGGCGACGTCATGGAGGTCACGACCACCGGTTCCGGCTCGCTGTGCGTGCAGAGGGGCGAGCTGACGGAGGCCGCCCCGCACGTCATCGAGCTGAGCGTGCGCGACGTCCGGAGCGTCGGGGCCGGAGGCGACTGCAGCGGCCCGCCGACCCGTCGTGTCTTCAGCGTCCAGGAGGACGGGACGCTGAAAAGGGGAGCCGGGCCGTATCCCCGCATCTACCGCAAGGTCGGGGAGTAGGCGTCAGATCGTGCCCGCGTCCGTGAGGGCTTGCAGGTCGGCGGGGGTCAGGCCGAGGAGGGTGCCGTAGACGTCGGGGTTGTGCTCGCCGAGGGACGGGCCGAGGGCGCGGACCTCGCCGGGGGTGTCGGAGAGCTTCGGGAAGACGTTCTGCATCGGGAAGTCGCCGAACTCGGGGTGCGCCATCCGGATGATCGCCTCGCGGGCCTTGTAGTGCGGGTCCGCGAGCATGTCCTTCGCGCGGTAGGTGCGGCCCGCGGGGACGCCGTTCTCGTGCAGGAGGCCGAGGAGTTCGTCCGCGTCCCGCGTGGACGTCCACGCGCCGATGAGGTCGTCGAGTTCGGCGGCGTTCGCCCCGCGGGCGCCGTGGGTGGCGAACCGTTCGTCGTCGGCGAGGTCGGGGCGTCCCATCAGTGCGGCGAGCCGGCGCCAGATCGTGTCGCGGTTGGCGGCGATGAGGACGGGTCCGTCCTTGGTGGGGTAGACGTTGCTGGGGGCGACGTTCGGGAGGACGGAGCCGGTGCGTTCGCGCTGGTAGCCCGCGATGTCCCATTCGGGGACGAGCGATTCCATCATCGCGAGGACGGCCTCGTAGAGGGCGGAGTCGACGATCTGGCCGCGGCCGGTGCGGTGCCGGGCGTGCAGGGCGACGAGGGTGCCGAGCGCGGCGAACGTCCCGGCGAGTTCGTCGCCGAGGGAGATGCCGGCGCGGGACGGGGGGTTGCCGGGGTCGCCGGTGACGTAGCGGATGCCGCCCATCGCCTCGCCGATGGAGCCGAACCCGGCGCGGGGGGCGTACGGGCCGTCCTGGCCGTAGCCGGTGACGCGGGTGACGATGAGGCGGGGGTTCTCGGCGCGGAGCTCGTCCGGGGACAGGCCCCAGCGTTCGAGGGTGCCGGGGCGGAAGTTCTCGACGAGGACGTCGGCCCGCGCGATGACGCGGCGGGCGAGGGCCTGGCCCTCGGACGTGCGCAGGTTCAGCGTGACCGACTTCTTGTTGCGCGCGAGGATTGGCCACCAGAGGGACTTGCCGTGCGGCTTCTCGCGGCCCCACTCGCGCATCGGGTCCCCGGTGCCCGGCGGTTCGATCTTGATGACCTCGGCGCCGAAGTCGCCGAGGAGCTGCCCGCAGAACGGGCCGGCGAGGAGCTGGCCCATCTCCACGACCCGCAGGTCACCGAGTGCGTTCATCGTCGTCCTTCCGGAGCCGGCCGGCGGCGGCGCGGATGTGGGCGCGCATCACCGCTTCGGCCCAGTCGGGGTCGCCCGCCGCGACGGCGGCGACGATCTCCCGATGGTGCTGCATGGATCGGTCCAGTTCGGCGGGGGCGTAGCGGCGGAACGTCCCGACGATCAGCGGGGCGTGCATGACGGACGTCAGCATCCCGGGCAGCCGCCTGTTGCGGGAGGCGTCGATCAGGGCGGCGTGGAAGCGGGAGTTCAGCCGCGCGAGTTCGCCGAGGTCGCGGATGGCCGCGGCGGCCTCCATGGCGTCGCAGAGCGCGTTCAGGTCGGCGAGGACGGCCGGGTCCTGCCCGAGGCGCGCGGCGCGGGCGGCGGCGTAGGGCTCCAGGAGCGAGCGGAGCTCGAAGATCTCCGCGAGGTCCTCGCGGGTCCATTCGACGACGCGCGCGCCGCGGTGGGGGAGGACCTCCACGAGGCCGTCCGAGCCGAGCCGCTGCAAAGCCTCGCGCACCGGCGTGCGGGACAGGCCGAGCGTCTCGGCGAGTTCGGCCTCCCCGAGCCGTGAACCGGCGGCGGCGTCCCCGGAGAGGATCATCCGCCGCACCGCGTCGTACGCGACGTCCGCCGCACGCGCCATGCCGCCTCCTTGGTTGCATGCAATATAGTCGCATTCGCCGCTAAGTCCGCAAGTCTGGAGCCGAATTGCATACAACGGTGGTGGAGGTCGGTCCTCGCGACGGGCTCCAGAACGAGAGCCGCGTGCTCGACCCCGACGACAGGATCGCCCTCATCGCGCGCTGCGCGGACGCCGGGACGCGCCGGATCGAGGCCGTGTCGTTCGTCGCCCCCGGGCGCGTCCCGCAGATGGCCGGGGCCGAGGAGGTCATGGCCGGGGTGCCCCGGAGCGAGGACGTGTCCTACAGCGGGCTCGTCCTGAACCGGCGGGGGCTCGACCGGGCGCTGGACGCGCGGGTGGACGAGGTCAACGTGGTCGTTCCGGCGTCGGACGCGTTCGGCGTCCGCAACCAGGGCGCGACCGTCGCCGAGATGCTGGACGCGTGGGACGGCATCGCCGCCGCGGCGGCGGAGGCGGGCGTGCCCGCGACCATGACGATCGCCGTCGCGTTCGGCTGCCCGTTCGAGGGCGAGACGCCGCCCGAGCGGGTCGCGGAGATCGCGCGCCGCGCGCACGCCGCGTCCGAGATCGCCTTGGCCGACACCATCGGGGTGGGCGTCCCGGCTCAGGTCCGTGACTTGACGCGGCGCGCGCGCGAGGCCGCCCCGGGGATCCCCCTGCGGTTCCACTTCCACAACACCCGCAACACCGGATATGCCAACGCGCTCACGGCGGTCGATGAGGGCGTGACCACGCTGGACGCGTCGGCGGGCGGGTTCGGCGGCTGCCCGTTCGCGCCCGCCGCCACCGGCAACATCGCCACCGAGGACCTGCTCTACGCGCTCCACCGCGGCGGCGTCGAGACCGGCATCGACATGGAGCGGGTCGCCGCGACCGGGGCATGGCTGGGCGGGCTGCTCGGCGAGCCGGTTCCGGCGCTGCTGGGGCGCGCCGGGGGCTTCCCGGGGTGACGCGGCCGGCCGCCGGCCGTCAGGAGCCGCTCGTCCGGGCGCCGCCCCGGGCCTCCAGCGCGGTCATGTACCCGGCGAGGACGCGCTTCAGTTCGGCCGTCAGCGCGTCCCGCTCGTCCTGCGACCCGGCCTGCGCCACCAGGGGGACGAGCGCCTTGAACACCTGGATCAGGACGCGTGCGCCGCGCGTCCGGTCGTCCCCCGCGAGGCCGGGTGCGCGCGCGGCGAGTATGGCTTCGACGCGTCCGAGCAGCGCGTCCTGGATCGGACGCGTGGCGGCGGTGAGCTCGGCCGGCATGTCGGGGCGCGCGAACAGCGCCTTGAAGCCCGGGTTGGCGAGGTTGAAGGCCATCAGCGGGTCGACGACCCGGTCGATCAGCTCGGCGAGCGGCACCGCGGCCGGGTCGGCGGCCTCGAACGCGGTCCGGTGGGCGCCGCCCATCTGCGCCGTGAACCGGTCGGCGAGCGCCTTCGCGATCGCCTCCTTGTTCGGGAAGAACTGGTAGAGCGAGCCGGGCGAGATGCCCGCCGCCGCGGCGATCCGGTTCGTCGTCGCGGCCTCGTAGCCCGACTCGGCGAGCACCCCGGCCGCCGCGTCCAGGATCTGCGCGATGCGGCGCTCCCCGCGCGCCTGCCGCCGCACCGGCTGCCGCGCGCCCGCGCCGGACCCGCCGTCCCCGTTCATCGCGTCCTCCCGCCGTGCCGCCTGCGACCCGTCGAGTATTGCAAATACGAGTAGTCGCTCGTATTATGCCCAGGAAATACGAGTAGGCACTCGCATATTAACGTCGCCCCTGGGGGAGCACGTGTTCACACCGAACGGCCTCGGCCGGTTCGTCGCCCGAAGGCCCCGGCTGATCGGCGCGATCGGCCTCGCCGCGCTCGTCCTCGCCGGGATCGTCGGCGCCGGCACGATCGGCGCCCTGTCGCTCAACCGCTTCGAGGCGCCCGGCTCCGAGTCGATGCGGGCCCGCGACGCCCTCGCCCGCGACCACGGCACCGGCAGCCCCAACGTCGCGCTCCTCGTGACGGCCCGCACCGGCACCGTCGACGACCCCGCCGCCGCGGCCGCCGGACGTGCGCTGACCGCCGAGCTCGCCGCCCGCGACGGCGTCGGCGACGCCTGGTCGTACTGGACCCGGGGCGGTACCGAGACGCTCCGCAGCGAGGACGCGCGGCACGCGCTCGTCCTCGCCTGGGTCCCGGGCGACGCCGACCACGTCCGGACGGGCGTCCTGCCCGACCTCGCGGCCGACCTCACCCGCACCGACGGGGCCGTCGAGGTGACCGTCGGCGGCGGCGACGAGGTGTTCCGCACCGTCATGGAGCAGGCCCGCGCCGACTTCGTCCGCGCCGAGCTGATCATCCTGCCGCTGACGCTGCTGCTGCTCTGGCTCGTCTACCGGCGCTTCGCCGCCGCGCTCGTCACCCTCGCGACCGGCCTGTTCGCCGTCCTCGGCTCCCTCGCCCTGCTGCGGATCCCGCTCGCCTTCACCGAGATCTCCACGTTCGCGTCCAACATCGCCCTCGTCATGGGCATCGGCCTCGGCGTCGACTACGGGCTGTTCATGATCTTCCGGTTCCGGGAGGAGCTCGCCGCCCGCGGCGACGGCGACGACGACGTGCGGGAGGCGGTCGTCGCGACCGTCCGGGGCGCCGGACGGACGGTCCTGTTCAGCGGCGTCACCGTCGCCGCGGCCCTCGCCGTCCTGCTCGTCTTCCCGTTCCCGTTCCTCGCGTCGTTCGCCTACGCGGGCGTCGCCGTCGTCGCCGCGGCCGTCGTCGCCGCGACCGTGCCGCTCCCCGCCGCCCTCGCCCTCCTCGGCCGCCGCGTCGCCCGCCGCACCCCGGCGCACCGTTCCGCCGCCCGCTGGCACGGCTTCGCGACGGCCGTCATGCGCCGCCCGTTCGTCCTCGGCGGCACCGCGCTCGCGCTCGTCCTGCTGCTCGGCGCCCCGTTCCTCGGCGTCCGGTTCGGACTCCCCGACGACCGCGTGCTGAACACCTCGGCGCCCGTCCGGCAGATGTACGACGAGATCCGCGCCTCGTTCCCCGTCGAGGAGGCCGACGCCCTGCAGATCGTGCTGCGGGACGCCGAAGGCGCGGGCCCCTACGCGGCCGAACTGTCGCGCGTCGACGGGATCGTCCGCGTCGACTCGCCCGCCGGATCGTTCGCGGACGGCGGCCCCGTCCCCGCGCCCGCCGGGGCCCGCTACACGTCCGCCGGCGGCGCCCGCGTCGTCGCCGTGCCGTCGTCCGAACGCCTCGCCGCCGACGCCGTCGGGCTCGTCGAGGACGTCCGCGCCCTCCCCGCCCCGGGACCCGCCCTCGTCGGCGGCTACCCCGCCGAACTCGCCGACTACCGCGACGCCGTCACCGCCCGGCTCCCGGTCGTCGCGGGGCTGATCGTCGCCGTCACCGTCGTCGTCCTGTTCCTGATGACCGGCAGCGTCCTCGCCCCGCTCAAGGCGACCGTCCTCAACCTGCTGAGCCTGTCCGTCATGTTCGGCGCGCTCGTGTGGGTCTTCCAGGAGGGCAACCTGTCCGGCCTCCTCGGCTTCACCCCGACCGGCTCCATCGAGCCCAGCGTCCCGATCCTGATGTTCTGCATCGCCTACGGGCTCTCCATGGACTACGAGGTGTTCCTCCTCTCGCGCATCAAGGAGGAGTACGACCGGACGGGCGACGCCGCGGCCTCGGTGCCGCTCGGCATCGCGCGCAGCGGCCCCCTCGTCACGGCCGCCGCGCTGATCCTCGCCGTCGCGTTCGCGACCTACGCGACCGGCGACGTCGTCTTCCTCCAGCAGCTCGGCATCGGCATGGCCCTCGCCGTCCTCGTCGACGCCACCCTCGTCCGCGGCGTGCTCCTCCCCGCGTTCATGCGGCTCGCGGGCCGCGCCAACTGGTGGGCCCCGCGCCCGCTGCGCCGCCTGCACCGCCGCGTCGGCCTGGCCGAGGAACCGCCCCCCGCGCCCGTCCGGGCCCAGGTCCCCGAGGAGGCCCGGGGGTGAGTATCCGCGCGCCGCGGTCGAGTACGTGACCGGATACCGGGTCGCCGCCGCCGCTGGTTCGCTGGCGGTCATGGAAACGACGACCCGCGCCCCCCTGCCCCCGGCCGTCCTGGCGGCGCTCGTGCTGCTGCCGCCGCCCGTCCTGGCCTGGGTCCTCTGGCAGGTGGGACCCGAGCACATCACGGTCACGGTGAACCCGGGACTCGTCCCCCTGTACTGGACGCCGCCCGCGCTCGCGCTGGCCTCCATGGGCGTCGCCGCGCGCGGCGCCCACGTCCGGCTGCGGCGCGGCCACCCCGGGCACCGCGCGGTGACCGTGACCGCCGTCCTCGGCCTGCTCATGCTCCTGCCGATGCTGCTGTTCGCGCTCGCGTGCCTGCTCTGCTCGTCCATCGGCCAGGTGGACGGCGGCTGGGCGCCGGAGGGGCCGCCGACCGGCATCGGCGCCTGACGCGCCGCAGCGGGCGGCGGCCGGGGAGGGCCGAGCCGTGCGGACGCCGGGAGCGGGCGGCCGCACGGCTCGGCGGGGCGTCCTACGCGTCGACGCTGACGGGGACGCCGGTCTCGTCGGCGGCCGGCTTCCGGGCGGACGGCTCGTCCGCCGCGGCCTTCCCGGTGCCCGCCCGCGGGCGTTCCGGGCCGGGGCGCCCGTGGGTCGCGTAGAGCGTGAGGCCCACGAACGTGACGCCGCCGACCAGGTTGCCGATCACGGTCGGGATCTCGTTCCACACGAGATAGTCCATGATCGAGAAGTCGCCGCCGAGCATCAGGCCGGACGGGAACAGGTACATGTTGACGATCGAGTGCTCGAACCCCATGTAGAAGAAGAGCATGATCGGCATCCACATGCCGATCACCT
The DNA here is from genome assembly GCF_042675525.1 of Actinomadura sediminis. Classification (NCBI taxonomy): domain Bacteria; kingdom Bacillati; phylum Actinomycetota; class Actinomycetes; order Streptosporangiales; family Thermomonosporaceae; genus Actinomadura; species Actinomadura sediminis. The sequence goes on along the minus strand of NZ_JBHTJA010000035.1, from coordinate 19,568 downwards.
TGCCGGAGACCGACTTCGACATCATCGCGGCGACGACGCCGGTGGAGACCATCCAGTTGCACAGGACCGCCCGCACGAACAGCGTCAGCATCCCGGGCGCGCCGTGGTCGGCGTACCCGACCGTCCGGCCCTCGCCGATGGTGCCGATCCGCTGCCCGATCTCGTTCGGGTCCGTGGAGAAGCCGTAGGTGAAGACGACGGCCATCAGGACGGCGACGGTGATCGCACCGGCGAGGTTGCCGAGGAAGACGAGCCCCCAGTTGCGCAGCATGAGGCGGAGCGTCACCCCCCGCCGCTTGTCCAGCAGCGCGAGCGGCACCAGGGTGAACACGCCGGTCAGCAGGTCGAACCCCATGAGGTACAGGAGGCAGAACCCGACCGGGAACAGCACCGCGCCGAGCAGCGCCTCGCCCGTCTGCACGGTGATCGTGACGGCGAACGCCGCGGCCAGCGCGAGGATCGCGCCGGCCATGAAGGCCCGGATCACGGTGTCGCGCGCGGACATGAAGACCTTCGCCTCGCCCGCGTCGACCATCGAACGGACGAGCTCGGGCGGTTTCACATAGGACACGAATCCACTCCTCTGCCGTGGACGGCCCGGAAGAGCACCGACCCGTTCCGGGTATTCGGACCGACCACCTGAGTCTCGGCGGCGTTGATGCCCGCCGTATGACGGGTCCGAGTTGGGCGCGTTACGTTCGCCTCACACGCCCGGCGCGGCGGCTGTCAGGTCACCAGCGGTAGTCGAGGAATTTGCCGTCGAAGGTGATGACGACGCGGTCGCCGTCGGGGTCCGGGCGGCGGGCGAAGTCGACGCGGAAGTTGATCGCGCTCATGATCCCGTCGCCGAACTCGTCGTGCACGAGTTCCTTGAGCGCGGGCCCGTACACCGAGAGCGCCTCGGCGAACCGGTAGATCGTCGGGTCGCTCAGCACCGCCGGATCGGCGCCCCGCGTGGGCTGGAGCTGGAGACTCTCCGCGACCGCCGCGTCCAGGTCGAGGAAGTCGCACACCCGCTCGGCCTGCTCGCGGGTCATCGGGTGCTGCCCGAGCAGCGCGGCCGTCGTCCACACGAGCGGGGCGTCGATCTCCGCGGCGATCCGCGCCCAGCTCAGGCCGCGCCGCACCCTGGCGGACGCGACGTGCCGCGCGGCCTCGGACTTGCTCATGATCGGGGTCATTCGTGCTCCCTGCAGAAGTGTGATTTCCGCCAGGGTGCCGTTCTGCGCCGCGAATCGGCAATTACATGCGTGCCGCGACACGAACTATTAACGCCGAAGAAACGCTTGCTTGAAAATGGGGGACCCTATTAATTCCGCCGCAACATAACGGAAACGGGCGGCCCGCCGGGACGGCCCGGAAAGGTCCCCGCTCCGGACGTCGCCCGCAGCGCCGTGCCGCTCGCGCCCTCGTGCTCGTCCGTCCACGCGGTGCCGGGGCCGAGGAGCCGGTGCAGGCTTTCGGGGATCTCCATGGGGTCGTTCTCGGCCGGGAGGCGCCCCGGGGAGCCTCCCGGCGGGTTCAGCGGAGCGCCTTGCGGAAGGCGCCGTAGGTGTCGCTCGCGCCGATCACCAGGATGATCACGGTCATGACGGTGTAGGAGGTGTCGGGGATCGTCCAGTCCTTGTCGTCGAGGGCGGCCAGCAGGTCGGGGTTGAAGATCTCGTGCCGGTGGACGACCCACGCGAGCGGCAGCGTGACGAGCGCCTGCGCGGCGGCGTGGCCGCACGCCAGCGGGACGGTCCAGCGGCGGCGGACGATCGGCACCGTGTTCACCGCGATCAGCGCCACGAACCCCGCGATGATCGGCCAGATCCAGCCGGACCACAGGGCCGGGTCGAGGACCTGCATGCGTTCACCGTCCACGCGGTACGGCTCGGCGGCGCGCTGCCAGACGATCAGGCCGAGCAGCAGCGCGTCCCACGCCACGACCGCGACGGCGCCGCGCGTCACCGCGTCCGGGCGGGACGCCTCGCGCAGGTCGTCCGGGGTCCACGGGCGGGCGAGGCGCCGGTCGCCGAACCGCTCCACGCCGGCGAACACGAGGGTGAGCCACGCGATCATCTGCGCGCCGACCGTCAGCACCGTCCCGACGGCGGTGCCGATCGCCGGGCCGATGCCCCCGCCGTCCAGGACGTCCAGGACCACGGACACGGCCGTCACGGCGGGCAGCGCGACGCCCAGCAGCACCGTGAGGACCCGCACGTACGTCGGGTACAGCTCGGGCCCGATCAGGGTCAGCGGGCGGTCGGCGTACCGGGCGGCGAGCCGGATCGGGTCGCCCATCTCGGTGAGGACGGCCCGTTCCGCGGCCTTCGGGTCGGGCGCGTCGTGCGCGTCGACGGCGTCGGCGATCGTGGCGCGCAGCTCGTTCGCGATGTCGTCGCGCTGGTCGGCCGGGACCCGCCGGACGACCTCCTGCACGTAGCTCTCGGTCAGCGCGCTCACCGGATCTCCTTCGTCAGCCGCGACATCGAGGTGACCAGGCTTTGCCATTCGTGCATCAGTCCTTCGCGTACGAGTGAACCTTTGGGGCTGACTCGGTAGAACTTGCGCGGCCGGGATTCGTCGGTGTTCCACTCGCTGGTGAGCAGCCCTTGCTTCTCCAGCCGGCGCAGCAGGGGGTAGAGGGTGTTGCCGTCGACCGTGACCCCGGCCTCGTTGAGCGTCTCCAGGAGCGCGTAGCCGTACTGTGCGTCCTCCAGCAACGCCAGGCAGGCCAGGACGACCGTGCCGCGGCGGAGCTCTTGGGCCTGGGTGAGGATCAACTCGTCTGGGGTCACGTGTCACACCATAGTGTGCGCCGCACACTAATGTCCATCGCGAGTTGACGTGCGTGGCGCACCGATGGGTGTCGTACCGGGCCGGCCGGGTTGTAGGTTCGCCGGAGACGACGATCACGGAGGACGCGATGACCGACGACGACCGCCTCATCGACCGAGTGCCGCAGCCGCCGGACGTCCCGTCCCGGCTCGCCGCGCAGATCGCGTTCATCGTCGAGGTCGACCGGCTCAAGACCGTGCTCCGCCGCAGCGTCCTCGTCGCGGACGACCGCAGGGAGAACGACGCCGAGCATTCGTGGCACCTGGCGCTGATGGTGACGGTCCTCGCCGAGTACGCCGACGAGCCGATCGACGTGGGCCGCACGCTGAAGCTCGTCCTGCTGCACGACCTCGTGGAGATCTACGCGGGCGACACGTTCCTGTACGACGAGGAGGGCGCGGCGACGCAGGAGGCGCGGGAGCGGGAGGCGGCCGACCGCCTGTTCGCGCTCCTCCCGGACGACCAGTGCGCCGGGTTCCGCGCCCTGTGGGACGAGTTCGAGGAGCGGCGCACGCCGGAGGCGAGGTTCGCGAAGGCGATGGACCGGCTCCAGCCCCTCCTGCTGAACTACAACAACAAGGGCGGCACCTGGCGCACCCCCGGCGTCACCGACGCCGACGTGCGCCGCCGCAAGTCCGTCATCGGCGACGCCTCGGCGGACCTGTGGAGCTACGCCCGGACCCTCATCGCCGAGGGCACCCGCCGCGAGTGGCTCCCGGCCGCGGACGCGTGACCCGTCACCGCCCGCGAAGCGCCCGGAACAGGCGGCGGGCCGCGTCGACCGGGAGATCGACGGTTCCGGCGCCGGGCGCCTTGGAGTCCCGCACCTTGACGACGTCGCCGGACCGTCCGACCTCGACGCACTCGTCGTCCATGGCGGAGCGCCGGGATTTGCGGAAAGGTTCCTTACGGGTCACGTGCGGCCCCTCACGTCGACTCCTATGTCGGCCAATGCGCTTTCCGTGGTGAGCGTCCCCGGGTGACTTGCTCCGAGTACACGTCGTTGTACCGAGAGGAGCCGCTCGAACTCCCGTTTCGCCGCCTTCGTCTTGCCGCGCGCCGCGAGGATCATCGCCAGTTGCTGGCGAGTCGACAGGACGTGGCCGTGGTCCGGGCCGAGGGCACGGGAAAGACCGGGCAGGATCGCCCGGAACTCGTCGTCGGCTTCGTCGAGCAGGTGCTTCCCGGCGAGGATCATGGCGATGTTCTTGCGTGTGATCAAAGTGTTCGGATGGTCGGCGCCCAGCGCACGGGTCTGTGCCGCATGGACCTCGCGGAATGCCTGCTCGGCCTCGTCCAGCCGCCCGAGGCGATAGGGGATGCGGGCCATCACCGAGAGGGTCTGCAACGTGTCGGGATGTGTGTCTCCGAGGATCGTCTGCCGGGCCCTGAGGACCGCTTCGTAGACCTGCTCGGCGTCGGTCGCCTTCTCTTGCATCGCGAGGCACAGACCGAGTTCGTGGTGGGCGGCCAAAGTGTCCGTGTCCTCGAAACCGGAGAGGCGGACGCGCGCTTCGCAGACTTCCCGCGCGATCGGTTCGGCACCCTCCGGATCGCCGAGTAGCCGGACCACCTTCGCCAAGGTCAGGTTGAGCTCCAGGACGGCGGGGCAATCCGGCCCCAGCGGCACGGTGGCGCCGATCGCCTCTTCGATGATGTTCCGTGCGGCGAAGTACTGACTGGCCCACCCGAGAGCCTGCGCGACCCGGGCCGCCGTCTCCGCCGTCCGCTCCAACGCCGGCTCGCCGGGACGGGGGGCGGCGGCCTGCAGAAGTTCGCTCACGTGCGGAACGAGCGAGGCCCAGGCGGCCGCGTGGTCGGGGTTCCGCGGCTCCAGCCGTTCGGTCGCGGCGGCCAGCAGGCCGGCGGCGGCCTCCAGATGGGCGCGGCGGTCGGGGTCCTCGTGCCGCAGGACCTCGGCGACGAGCGGGTGCACGGTGACGGCCTCCGCGCCGTCGTCACCGTGCGACGCGAGGGTGATCATCCCGGTGTTCGCGAGAGCGCGCAGGTTCTCGGCGGCACGGGGGCCGAGCGTCCGGTGGTCGAGCAGGTCGCAGCGGAACGGCGGCCCGCCCGCGAGCCGGGCCAGGACGTGCATGGTGCCCGCGGCGTCCGGACGGCCGTCGTCCGCGAGAGCGTCCAGGGTCAGCCGCCACGTGCGCGCGACGGTCGTCCGGTCGTCCGTCCCGGCGCGCATCAGCTCGGGGAAGCGGTCGCGGAGCGCATCGGCGTACGCGGTGAAGGATCGTTCTCGGTTGAACGGGGACGCAATGTGCAGGCCCGCGTGGTGGAGGGCGAGGGGCAGGCCGCCGAGCCGTTCGGACAGGGCGCGTGCCTCGTCTTCCGTGCCCGCCCGCGGCGCGAGGTCGAGCAGCATGCGGGCACCGTCCCCGGCGGGCAGCCGGCCGACGGTGTGGACGACCGCGTGCCGCCCCCAGACGAGCGGGTCCACGGTGCGGCTGGTGACCAGGACGAGTCCGGACGAACTCGGACGGATCCAGCCGGAGCCGTCGGCGGCCGTGCGGCCGTCCACGGTGAGCGCGCCGGGGTCGTCGGCGTTGTCGATGACGAGGACCCAGTCCCGCTGGGCTTCGAGGAACTCCCAGACCACGTCGGCGGCGTTACGGCGGCCCTGGGCGGCGTCCTCGATGTCCTGGGCGGAGGCGCCGAGCGAGCGGGCGAGTTCGAGGAGGCCGGAGGTGAGCGCGCCGGTGTCGGCGCCGGAGGTCCACCAGACGCGCCGGCCCGCGGCGAGGGCCGCGTCGGCGGCCTGCAGGGCGACGGTCGTCTTGCCGGTGCCGCCCAGCCCGCCGAGCACGTGCACGGTGCCGTCGGGGCGGCGGGCGGCGGCGTCGATGGTGCGCAGGACGTCCGCGCGCCCGCGGACCCGGCCGGGGAGCCGGCCCGTCGGCGGCCGCAGCACCGCCTGGGACCGGTCGCCGCCCGGCGGCGCGGGCAGCGCGCGGCCGGCCGCGGGCGTCCGGCGCAGCTGCGCCCAGGCGATCACCGCGGCGGCGGAGGTCACGACGAAGCCGGCTGCCCCGATCACCGGTTCGAGGTCCATGCCCAGATCATAAGTCGCTGTGATCCCGGCCTTTCGGACTCGACCGAAGCGGACACGGGCCGCGGGCGTCAGGGCGGGGTGGCGAGGTGGCGGGGGTTCGCGACGGTGAGCTTGTCGACGATCGAGGCGCGGACGGCCGCGACGACCTCGTCCGTCCGGTCGTCGAAGCGGCCCGCGCGGACGCCGAGGGCCAGTTCGGCGTCGTCGGCGCACCCGAGGGACGCGAGGCGCGCGGCGTGGGCCGTCCGGTGGGCGTCGCCGAGGAGCAGTTCGCGGCGCGCGATGCGGAGGGCGGACGCGGCGACGCGCGCGTGGAACCGGAGCCGGTCGTCGCCGTGGTCGGTGTCGAGGACGAACCGTTCGACGGCCTCGAGCAGGGCCGGGCCGGACGGGCGGTCGTGCGGCGGCGACTCCCCCGACGCCGCGTCGCCCGCGGCCTCGAGGGGGTCGGCGACGGTGACGGGCTCGGTCAGCCCGAGGGCGAGGAGCAGGTCGTGTTCCTGCTCGCACACCTTGCGGCCGAGGACGGCGTACTCGATCGACGGGTCGGCGCCGCTGAGGTGGCGCTCGGCCTGGTGGCGGCACAGGATCGTCCAGCGGAGGGTGCCGTAGACCTCCCACCAGTGCAGGACCTCGGGGGCGGGCGGGGTGCCGCCGGCGTCGGCGTAGCCGGCGAGGAGGTCCGCGCGGGGGCCGAAGCCGCCGACGGGGTGCGGGGACCCGAACCGCCACGCCTTCACGCACAGCCACCCGAGGTCCTCGGCCGGGTCGCCGACGTGCGCCAGCTCCCAGTCGAGGACGCCCGTCACGGCCGTGCCGTCGATCATGAGGTTGCCGTTGCGGAAGTCGCCGTGCACGACGGTCCGGCCGGTCGGGGCGGGCCGGTGCTCGCGGAGCCACCGGAACGCGAGCTCGACGGCGGGGCGGGGCTCGTCGAACGCGTCGTAGTACCCGGCGAGCGCGTCGAGGGGATCGGTGTCGGGCAGGCCGTCGACGGGCGCCATCGTGTGCAGGCGGGCGAGGATCGCGCCGAGGTCGCGGGCGAGCCCGGGGCGCGGGGTGCGCAGCAGCCGCCGGGGGATGGTCTCGCCCGTCAGCCGCTCCATGATCATGTACGGGACGCCGCCGAGGTCGGCCCCGTGGTCGACCAGGGCCGGGACGGGGACGCCCGCGGCGGCGGCGGACGACAGCAGTGCTGCCTCGCGCGCCATCGCGGCGGGGTCGGGGGCGGCGGGCGGGTCGCGGCGGAGAACGAGCGGGCGTCCGCCGGCGGTGAACGACCAGGTCTCGCGGCTGGCGCCGCCGGACAGCCGGTGCAGGTCGGCGATCTCGGCGCCGAGCCGGGCGGCGAGCGCGTCGCCGGGGCCGCTCATGCGCGGGCGTCCGTGCGGGCGTCCGTGCGGGCGGCGCGCCGCGCGGCGGCGAGGAAGCGGTCCGCGAGGTCCAAGGGGGGCTCCTAGGGGTCGAGGCCGAGGGCGCGGATGGAGAGGGTGTCGAGGGTGTCGAGGAGGCGGTCGTCGGGTTCCTCGCCCTGCACGAGCCACAGGTAGAGGGAGTGGTCGACCATGGCGGCGAGGGCGCGGGACGCCATCTCGGGGTCGATGTCGGCGGGGGCGAGGCCGGCGGCCTGCCAGCGGCGGATGGCCTTGGCGGAGCGGGAGACCGCGACGGCGCGGTGCTTGCGGCGCATCTCCTGGAACTCGACGTTGAACGTGGAGACCTGCTCGATGATGGCCATCATCTTGGCGTTGCGCCGGTACGCCTCGTAGTAGGCGCGGTTGGCGCGGCGGACGCGCGCGGCGGGCGACGGGCCCTCCAGCGGGACGAGGTCGTGCTGCGTCATGTCGGCGAAGAGCCGGTCGGCGACCTCGAGGAACACGGCCTCCTTGGACGGGAAGTACGTGTAGAAGGAGCCGTAGGCGACCTTGGCGTGCCGGGTGATGTGCGCGACGCGGGTGTCGAGGAAGCCGCGCTCCTCGAACACCTCGCGGGCGGCGGTCAGGAGGCGCTCGCGGGTGCGGGCGCCGCGCTCGGTCAGCGGCGCGCCCGCGCCGGCCGCGTCCCCGCCCGGCGCTCCGCTCTCGCTCGCCATGTTCCTTCTTCCCGTTCGCCCGGACCCTTGACATCCGCATGCTCTCAGGATCAGGATCCGAGCATCGAGCGAAATGACATGACTGTCAAGTCAAGTACGGGAGGCCGCCATGGCCGCTTGCGCGCCGGGTCGCCCATGCTGATCGGCGACATCGTCGAGTGCCCGGCGCGCGAGCACCCCGGCCGGATCGCGCTCCGCTTCGAGGACGAGGCGCTCACGTCCGCCGGGCCGCGCGACCGCGCCCGGCGGAGATCGCCGCGCTCGTCGCCGGCGTCGCGTGGGGGGCCCCGGACGGGTCCCGGGCTCCCGCGCAACGTCGCGGGCAAGGTCCCCGAGAGGGACCTGCGGGCCCGCCACCACGAGCCTCAGGAGGTGTCATGAACCGCGAATTCGAGCTGGGCGGCATCAACCATCTGGCGCTGGTGTGCTCCGACATGCGGCGCACCATCGACTTCTACTCCGGCGTGCTCGGCATGCCGCTGATCAAGACGATCGAGCTGCCGGGCGGCATGGGCCAGCACTTCTTCTTCGACTGCGGCGGCGGCGACTGCGTCGCGTTCTTCTGGTTCCCGGACGCGCCCGACGCCGTCCCCGGGGTCTCCGCGCCGAAGACCCGCCCCGAACAGGGCGAGCTGCTCAGCGCCGTCGGGTCGATGAACCACGTCGCGTTCCACGTCCCCGTCGAGAGGTTCGAGGAGTACCGGACGCGGCTGAAGGAGAAGGGCGTCGAGGTCAGCCCGATCCTCAACCACGACGACAGCGAGTTCGGCGTCGCCCCGAAGATGCGGGACGGGGTGTTCGTCCGCTCGTTCTACTTCCAGGACCCGGACGGCATCCTTCTGGAGTTCGCGTGCTGGACGCGGGCCTTCACCGATGCCGACGTCTCCCACACCCCGAAGACGGCCGCCGACCGGCGGCCCGCGAAGGAGAGCAATGCCGCGCCTGCGTGAGGTCCCCCGAGCCGAGGTCACCGACGAACGGATCCTGTTCTTCTACGACCGGCTGTTCGCCCCCGACCGCGACCCGGCCGTCGACCACGGCACCGCCACCGGCACGCCCGGCGACTGGTGGACCGTGTTCGCGCAGGACCCGGACGTCTTCCGGCACGCCGTCCGCGGCTTCGCGCTGTACCGGGGCGCGTCCCTCGACCCGCGGTTGCGGGAGCTGGGGCAGTGCCGGGCCGGGTGGGCGCGCGGCAGCCAGTTCGTCTTCTCGCAGCACTGCAAGCAGATGCGGGCGCTGAAGATGCCCGAGGAGAAGATCGAGGCGATCCCGCACTGGCAGACGGCCGACTGCTACTCGCCGCTCGAGCGGGCCCTGCTCGCCTACACCGACGGGCTCGTCCTGGACGGCGGCCGCGTCCCCGACCGGGTGTTCGAGATCCTCAAGGAGCACCTGTCCGACCGGGAGATCCTCCAGTTCACCTACATCACCTGCATGTACGACATGCACGCCGTGATGTCGAAGGCGCTGCGGGTCGAGTACGACGACCGTCCCGAGCCGGTCGTCGAGATCGCCGCGCCCGAGGGCTACGGCGACCGGGACATCTCCGACGACCTCGCCGGGGGGCGCTGATGCTGTTCGCGGTGCCCGACCGGGTCCGGGACGTCCGCGACGCGGTGCACGCGTTCATGACCGAGCGGGTCGAGCCGGCCGAGGACGTCCTGAACGCGGGCGGCGACGCGGCCCGCGAGACGATCGCGGGGCTCCAGCGGGAGGCGAAGGACGCCGGGCTGTGGGCGCTCGGGCACCCCGCCGAGCTGGGCGGCGGCGGCCTGCCGTTCCTCGACTACGTGTACGTCAACGAGGTGCAGGGCCGCAGCGAGTGGGGGCAGATCGCCCTCGGCACGTTCACGCTGCAGGACTCGCTGATGCTGCACAAGTACGCGAGCCCCCGCTGGCGCGACCGCTACCTGGCGCCGATGGTGGCGGGGGAGCTGTCGCCGAGCTTCGCGATGACCGAACCGGCCGTCGCGGGCTCCGACCCGACCGGCATGGAGACGACCGCCGAACTCGACGGCGACCACTGGGTCGTCCGGGGGCGCAAGTGGTTCACGACGAACGCCGCCGCGGCCGCGTACACGACCGTCATGTGCCGCACCGAGCCCGACGCCGAGTCGCCGCACCGGGCGTTCAGCATGATCATCGTGCCGACGGACACCCCCGGGTACCGGATCGTCCGGGACACGCCCGTCCTCGGATTGGGCGGCGGCACCGGGCACGGCGGGCACTACGAGGTCGCCTACGAGGACGTCCGCGTGCCCGCCGACAACCTGCTCGGCCCGCGCGGGCACGGGTTCGTCATCGCGCAGGACCGGCTCGGCCCCGGCCGGATCTTCCACTGCATGCGGTGGCTCGGCCAGGCGCAGCGCGCGTTCGAGCTGATGTGCGCCCGGCTGGACTCCCGCGTCGCGTTCGGGGAGCCGCTCGCCGCCAAGCAGCTCATGCAGCAGCACGTGTTCGACTCCTACACCGAGATCCAGGCCGCCCGGATGCTGACGCTCCAGGCCGCCGAGCAGATCGACGCGGGCTCGCAAGCCCGCGTCGAGATCGGCGCGATCAAGGTCGTCGGGGCGAAGATGCTGCACAACGTGATCGACCGCGCGATCCAGGTGCACGGCGCCGCCGGGCTCACCGACGACTTCCCGCTGTCGCGCATGTACCGGCACGCCCGCGAGGCGCGCATCTACGACGGGCCCGACGAGGTCCACGTCCAGAGCACCGCCCGCCGCATCCTCAAGGCGATGCGGTGAGACGCCGGACGCTGCCGTCCGGGCCGGCCGGCGGCCCGGTCGCGGCGCGTCCCCCGGGCCGTCCGGCCCCGCCCGCGCGCACCCCGGCGGGCGGGGCCGCCGCATTCACGGGCGGTTCTCAGGGCTGGAGCAGGAACAGCCTCCGGTCGACGCGGCCGAGGGCGCCGCGGCGGGCGAAGACGAGACCGGCGGCGAAGTCCACGAGTTGCTTCGCCTCGTCGTGGGAGAGATCGCTCAGATCCATCAGCACGGTAACGCCCTTGCGGAAGTAGTGCGCGACGTAAAGCACCTCGTTGTAGTTCTGCGGACGCAGCGTCTTCACCACCGCCCCAGTCTGCCCCGAGCGGCGCGGTGGCCGCCAGGCGAGGACGTTCGCGGGCGGGTCGCCCGGCGCGCGATTGGGCGGCTCTTTCACGGAGAGGGAAGCAGAGAGGAAAAAGATTTGTCGGCGCCCGCGCCAATCGGGTCGCGGCACGGGATACGGGACGGGCGGGAGTTTCCCGGTGGTGACGGTGGGAAATCTGGAGGTTAGAGGGAACGGAGGCGGTTGGCCATGGAGGTCGTCCTCGAAATGACGTTGCCGAGGAGCGCGGAGAGCGCGCCTCTCGTGCGGCGGACGCTCGACGCCTCGCTCCGCGGCCTCGGGGTCACCTCCGAGATACGCGCCGATATCGCGCTGGCTCTCGGGGAGGCGTGCGCGAACGTGGTGCAGCACGCGGCGGCGGGGATGGAATACGAAGTGCGGGCCCGGATGGACGGGTCCCGATGCGTGGTGGAGGTCGTCGACGAGGGCGGGGCGGCGGACCCCGCGCAGTGGGGCGGCGCACCGGCGCCGCCCCTCGCCGAGTCCGGGCGGGGCCTGCAGTTGATGCGGGCTTTCACCGAAGACGTCCGGATCAGCGATCGCGCCCATCGCGACGGCGCGATCGTGCACTTCGAGAAGTCGCTGGCCGGGACGGCCGAACACGCCGTCGAAGAGGCCGTCGAAGAGGCCGTCGGCGGGGCCGTCGAAGAGGTTCCGGCGAGCTGAGGAATCACCGGCCGGAAAGGCCGGCGTGAATGGCGGGGCCGGACGTGTGGTCCGGCCCGGCGGCGGACGCGCCGCGCGCCGCCGGGCCGGCGTCGGGGGTCAGCCCGTGACGGGAAGGTCCCGCCGCACCGGGGTGGGCGCGGGCGCCTCGGGCTGCTGCTGCCGGACGTCCGGTGCCGCGCGGCCGCACGTGGCGGACGCGACGCGCAGCGTCGTCGCCTCGGTCAGCGGCATCGCCAGCTCCATCGCGGTGACGTTCATCCGCCCGTCGGGCATCCGGCGCTGCTTGTTGAGCGTGAGGGTCGCGTCGCCGACCCCCTCGACCTTCACCGGGATGCGGGTGTTGGGCGGCGGGGTCGCGTCGAGCCGGCGGCCGGCGATGCGGGCGTCGGTGAGGTGCGCCGAGCCGCGGCCGCCGTCGCACTTGGCCGCGACCGCGCTGGCCAGCAGGTCGGCGGACGGGACGCTCAGCCGGGCGACCTTCGAGCGGGCGCGGGACGCCGACGCGCGGACGTCCAGCGCCTCGGCCCGCACGAACTTCGTGCCCTTCTCGCGCAGCAGGCTCTTCTCGACCTGCTCGCCGCCGGACGACACGGCGGGCACGGGCGCGATGTCGAGCGGCCCGCTGAGGGTGAGCCCGTAGGCGGACCCGGCGGCGCCGCCGGAGCCGGGCTCGGCGAGCGCCGGGGCGGCGAACGCCGGGGCGAGCGCCGCGGCGAGGCCGGTGGCCAGCAGGCCCGCGGTGGTGAGGCGTCTGAAGGAAACTCGCATGGAAGACTCCGATCGTGGGAGCGGATGATCAGTCGTTGATGAGGACGAGCGTCCCGAGCGGCACCCGGGACAGCTTGCGCAGCGCGTCGTCCGGCACCCGCACGCAGCCGTGCGTGACCGCCCGGCCGAACACCGCCGGGTCGTGCCAGCCGTGCAGCGCCACGGTGCCCGGGCCGCCGCCGAAGGTGTCGAGCGTGTCGGAGTGCGCGCCGAGCGGCAGCACCAGCTTCTTGCCGTCCGGCGCGAGCTGGGCCATGACGAACGTGCGGCCCGCGGGCGTCGGCGTGGCGGCCTCACCGATGGCGACCCGCCACCGCCCGACCGTCCTGCCCGACCTGCGCAGCGTGAGCCGCCGCTCGCCGAGCTCGACGGTGACGAGGTAGGGCGAGCGCGCGGTGCGCAGCCCGGCGGCGGAGATCCACCCCGACGCCCGGTTGGGGCGGCTGGGCAGCAGGACGCGCCGCCAGTCGCCGGAGCTCTCCACGACCGGGACCCAGGTGGGGCCGCCGAGCTGCTCGGTGGGGAGCGTGGCGACGCGGTGCCCGCCGGGCCGGTCGAGCACCGGCAGCGGCTTCGCCGGACGCACGACGAGGCCGTCGGTCGCGTCCCGTCCGTCGTCGGCGGGTGCGCCCTCGACGGTCGTGAACGTGGTGGCCTCGGGCACCGCCGCGTCGCCCGCGGCCGCCTTCGCGGACGTCCCGGTGGACGGGCCGCCGCCGGACGGCTCCGCGGCCGACCCGCGGCCGGGGCCGCCGCCGCAGCCGGCCAGCAGCAGCGCCGTGGCCGGGACGAGCGCACTCACCGTGATCGCCCGCTTCCGTAACGCAGTCATCGTCGCCATGGTGCGGGATGCTAGTAGTGGGAAGGGCGCGCGTAGCGGGAATTCGGAAAATGCCACGCCGGAGCGGTTATTCCGCTCGTATTGAGGTGGCTATTTCTGGTTTGTCGGAGGCAATGGGGTTAAGGGAGGAAGGTGGGTATCGTGACGGGTGCGGTGGAACGGGCGGACCGCCCGGGCCCCGGGAGTCAGGCGGGCATCGAGAACGGGCCCCCCGGCCCGGCCTTCGAGGCCGCCTCGTGGAACTCCGTGAGCCCCCACAGCAGCGCCGCCCGCGCGGACGTCGGCATCGACGCCAGCACCCGCGCGAGGTCTTCGCGGCGCCGCACGCGCAGCCGGTCGAGCAGTTCCTGGCCGTCCGCGGTGAGCCGCACCGTCACCTCCCGGCGGTCCCGGCCGGGGTCGCGCATCAGCAGCCCGGACGCCTCCAGCCGGTCGCACAGCCGGCTCGCCGACGACACCAGCGCGCCGAGCCGCTCGGCGAGGCTGCTCACGTTGACCGGGCCGCGCTCCAGGACGAGCAGCGCCCGCAACTGCGTCGCCGGGATCGGGACGTCCGGCGCGTTGTGCGCACGCGACCACACCGTCATCAGCACCGCGGCGGCGTCATCGAGGGCGGCCGCGTCCTCCGCGGCTTCGTCACCCGGCGTGCCGACCATGTCGTCTACTGTAGGTGCCCGAGGAACGACCCGATGAACGGCGACGACCGGAGCACCGGCCCGGACGGCTTCGCGGAGGTCGAGCGGGCCGTCTGGGGAGCGCGCCCGCACGAGCTGCTCGCGGTGGCCGGCCGGGCGTTCGGCCGGTACGCGGGCGGCGGTGACGCCAGGGTGCTGCTGCCCGACTACCGGCAGTCCGCGCTGGTCGCCCCCGACGGCGACGCGACCCCGATCGCGAACACCTCGCCCGGCCGCGCGTTCGCCGCGCAACGCCCCGTCCGGGACGCGGCGGACGGGACGGACGGCGACGCCCTGCACGTCCCGCTGACCGTGCAGGGCGACCGCGTCGGCGTCCTGACCGTCCCGCTGCCGCCCGGCGCGCCCGAACCGGACCGGCTGGACGAACTCGCCGACGCCCTCGCGCGGGCCCTGCGCCTCGCGGACGGCGGCACCGACCTGTACCGGTGGCTCCGCCGCCGGACGCGGCTCACCGTGGCCGCCGAGATGCAGTGGGACCTGCTGCCCGCGTCCGCGTTCGCGTCCGCCGAGATCGGGTTCGCGGGGCGGCTCGAACCCGCGTACGCCGTCTGGGGCGACCACTTCGACTGGTCGGCGTCCGAGCACGGGTTCCTGCTGACCGTCACCAACGGGATGGGCACCGGCACCGAGGCCGCGAGCCTCACCCACCTCGCCGTTGGCGCGCTCCGCAACGCGCGCCGCTCCGGCGGCGACATCGCCGAGCAGGCGACGCTCGCCGACCAGGCCCTGTACGCGCGGCACCGCGGCGAGCGGTACGTGTCGACGCTGCTGCTCGACTTCGACTACGCCACCGGACGCGTCCGGACGATCGACGCCGGGTCCCCGCGCATCTACCGACTGCGCGGGACGTCCGCCGACCTGATCGGGTTCGACGCGCAGCTCCCCCTCGGGATGTTCGGCGACACCCGGTACACGGTCGAGGAGTTCACCGTCGAGCCCGGCGACCGCCTCGTCGTCGTCAGCGACGGCGTCCACTCGGCGCGGTCGCCGTCGTCCGGGGACCAGTTCGGCGGCCCCCCGCTGCTGAACGCGCTGCGCGACACGCGCCTGCAGGCCGCGCCCGAGGCCGTCGGCACCGTGCTCCGCGGCTATGTCGAGTTCCACGAGGGCCAGGAGCCGGACGACGACGCCGTCGTCGCCTGCGTCGACTGGACCGGGCGGCGGGTCAGCGGGGGAGCTTGACGACCGACACGAAGAAGTCGTCGATCTGGCGGACTACCGACACGAAGCGCTCGAAGTCGACCGGCTTGGTCACGTACGCGTTCGCGTGCAGCCGGTAGCTGCGCAGGATGTCCTCGTCGGCCTCCGACGTCGTCAGCACCACGACCGGGATGCTGCGCAGCTCCTCGTCGTCCTTTATCTCGCTCAGCACCTCCCGGCCGTCCTTGCGCGGCAGGTTCAGGTCGAGCAGGACCAGGTCGGGGCGGGGCTTGTCGGCGTACTCGCCCTCCCGGCGCAGGAACGCCATCGCCTTCTCGCCGTCCTCCACCACGTGGAGGTAGTTCTGCACCTTGTTGTGCTCGAACGCCTCGGTGGTGAGCAGGACGTCGCCGGGATCGTCCTCGACGAGCAGCACCTCGATGGGGCGGGGGCCGTCAGTCGTGCCGTCGGTCATCGGAATCTCCCTCGGGAAGCGTCCAGCGGAACGTGGTGCCGGGGTCGTCATCGCCCCGCGCGTCGGTGTCGAGCCAGATGCGGCCGCCGTGGTACTCGACGATCTTCTTGCAGAGCGCCAGGCCGATGCCGGTACCGGAGTACTCGTCGCGCTGGTGCAGCCGCTGGAAGATCAGGAAGATGCGGTCGGCGTACCGGGGTTCGACGCCGATGCCGTTGTCGGAGCAGTGGAACTCCCACTCGCCGTCGCGGTGCTCGGCGCCGAGGACGACGCGCGGCGGGACGTCCGCGCGGGCGAACTTGATCGCGTTCCCGGTGAGGTTCTGGAACAGCTGCGTGAGCTGGCTGCGGTCCCCCGGGACGGACGGCAGGTCGCCGACGTCCACGGTCGCGCCGGTCTCCTCGATCAGCGCGTCCAGGTTCGACACCGCCTGCCGGGCCACCTCGTTCAGGTCGACCGCGTCCTCCACGCGGGTGATGCGGCCGACCCGCGAGAACTGCAGCAGGTCGTTGATGAGGGCCTGCATGCGCTTCGCGCCGTCCACCGCGAACTCGATGTACTGGCGGCCCCGGTCGTCGAGCTGGTCCCCGTACCGCCGCTCGATCATCTGGCAGAAGCTCGCGACCTTCCGCAGCGGCTCCTGCAGGTCGTGGCTCGCCACGTAGGCGAACTGCTCCAGCTCGGCGTTCGAGCGGCGCAGCTCCTCGGCCTGCTCGTTGAGCTGCCCCGCCGCCCGGACGCTGGTGCCCCACTCGTCGATGATCCGCCGCCGCATCGCGTCGATGATCGCGGCGAGCTCGTGCAGCTCCGCCGGTCCCGACACGTCCAGCGGATGCGCGAAGTCGCCCTGCGCCACCGCGCGGACCCGGTCGGTCATCGTCGAGACCGGCTTCAGCACCGTGCGGCGGATCAGCATCGCCACCGCGGCGACCGCCACGGCGACGAGCCCGAGCGCGAAGCCCGTCCCCCACAGCGTCGCGCGGCCGCGGGCGTCGAGCCGGTCCACCGCGTCCCCGTACAGCTTCGTGATCGCCTGCTGGAGCCGCTGCACGTCGGTGCGGACGGCGTCGAACAGCAGCCGCCCCCGGTCCTGCTGCGCGTCGGACAGCCCGGCTCCGGGGCCCCGCTCGATCAGCGGCGCCGCGAACCCGGACCGCCAGGCCGCCGCCTCCGCCCGGGTCCGGTCCAGCAGCGCCACGACGTCCTCGCCGCCGGACACGCCGGTCAGCAGCCGCCGCATCCGGGACGCCGCCGCGGTCTCCCGCTCGACGGCGGCGCGGAAGTCGGCGAGCGCCTCCCGCCCGCCGTCCTCCGCGAACGAGCGGATCGCGGTGTCCTGGGCGTTCAGCGACGAGGTGACCTCGAACTGCTGCAACGTCCCCTGCGACACCTTGCCGACCAGCTCGTCCCGCGCCCGGTCGTTCTGGTAGAGCGCGGCGCCCGCGAGCGCGAACGCGCCCGCCAGCAGCAGGCTGAGGACCAGCGCGCCCGTCCGGTAGAGGTTCCGCAGGCTGACGCGGCTGAGTCCCTGCGGCTTCGGGTACTCGGTGTCCGGCAGGACGACCGGCGGGCCGAAGCCCTCGACCCCGTGCGCGCCGTCGCGCGCGCCGTCCGCGGGGCTGGGGGCCGTGCCGTCCTTCGCGGTGTCGTCCTTCGCGGTGTCGTTCGTCGCGGTGTCGTTCGTCGCGGTGTCGTTCGTCGCGCGGTCCGTCACAGTTCTCCCCGGCTGAGCAGCAGCACCGCGAGGTCGTCGGCCAGGACGTCGCCGTTCAGCCGTTCGGCCTCGGCGGCCAGCCCGTCGATCAGCGTCTCGCCGCGCTCGCCGCGCGCGTGCGCCGCCGCCGCGAGGTCCAGCAGCCCCTCGAGGTCGAGCCGCTCGCCGCCGTCCCCGACGCAGCCCTCGATCAGCCCGTCGGTGTAGAGCATCAGGCCCCACGCGTCCCCGAGTTCGAGGTCCAGCGCGGGCCACTCCAGGCCGGGCAGCAGCCCCAGCGCCGGGCCCCGCGGCTCCTCCGGGAGCGCCCGCACCCCGTCCGGCCCGAACAGCAGCGGGCGCGGATGCCCGGCCCGGTGAACGCGCGCCGAGCGGCGGTCGGGCGCGATCGTCAGCATGCACACCGTCGTGAAGATCTCGTCACCCCACCTCTCGTGCTCCAGTACCGCGTCCAGCGTCTCCAGGAGCCGCTGCCCCTCGTGCCCCGCGAGGACGAGCGTCCGCCACGCCATGCGCAGCCGCACCCCGAGGGACGCCTCGTCCGCGCCGTGCCCGCTGACGTCGCCGATGATCGCGTGGATCGTCCCGTCCCCGGTCTCCACCGTGTCGTGGAAATCACCGCCGAGCAGCGCGCGGTCGCGGCCCGGCCGGTAGCGGGTGTGGTGCCGCACCGACGCGTCCTTCAGGATCGGGACCGGCAGCAGGCCCCGCTCCAGCCGCGCGTTCTCCCGCGCCACCACCCGCGCCTCGACGAGCTGCTTCTCCGACTCGTCCGCCCGCTTGCGCTCGATCGCGTAGCTGATCGCGCGGCTGAGCAGCGCGCCGTCCACGTCCTGCTTGACGAGGTAGTCCTGCGCGCCGGCGGCGACGGCCTCCACGCCGACGTGGGTGTCGGCGAGGCCGGTCAGGACGAGCACGGCGGTGTCGGGGGCGCGGTCGAGCACCTGCCGCAGCGCGTCCAGCTCCTGCGCGTCCGGCAGCGACAGGTCGACGATGACGCAGTCCAGGCCGGGGTGGATGCCCTCCAGCGCCTCGGCGAGCGTCCGCGCCACGGTGATCTCGACGCCCGGCCGGACCTCCGTCAGCAGATCCTCGAACAGGAGCGCGTCGCCCGGGTCGTCCTCGACGAGCAGCAGGCGCAGGGAGCCGGTGACGCCGAGAAGACGTTCGGCACCGCGACTGGGTATCGCGGTCATGGCTCAGCTCCTTAGCCCCAGGGGAGGACTTGCGAACAGTGCTCTTCCTTGCAGTCGAGCAAATATTAGAGGCAGTCCGCGTGAGCCCGGGACACACCCGTAACGATGATGCCTCCCGCGCCACTACCTCGTGACGGAACACACCCGGCGGACGGAGGAGCCCACGGTGGCCGACGAAGCCCCCGATCATGACGCCGCCGACCGGCGGCGGTTCACCGCGATGTACGACGCGTGCCGGCAGCGCGTGTGGGCGTACGCGGCGAGCCGCGCCGGGCGGCAGATCGCGGACGAGGTGGTGAGCGAGACCTTCACGGTGGCGTGGCGGCGCCTGGCCGACGTGCCCGACCCGCCGCTGCCGTGGCTCCTCGGCGTCGCGCGGAACGTGCTGCGCGCCGATCACCGGGCCGAGGCCCGGCGCGCGGCGTTCGCGGCGGAACTGGAGCGCCGGGCGGCCCGCCCCGGCGGCGACGTCGCCGAGGAGGTCGCCGAGCGCCTCGCGGTGCTGCGCGCGATGGCCGCGCTGCCGGACGCCGACCGGGAGGTGCTGATCCTGGTGGCCTGGCAGGGGCTCGCCCCGCGCGAGGCGGCCCGGGTCGTCGGCTGCTCGGCGGCGGCGCTGCGCGTGCGGCTGCACCGGGCGCGGCGCCGGCTCGTCCGCGCGGTCGAGGAGGGCGCCGAACCGGACCGGACGGGGCCGGAGGAGCGTCCGCGGGTGGGGATCATCAGGGAGGAGCTGTCATGAGCGACGTGCTGCGGACGCTGCGCGAGGCGCGCCCGGACGAACTGTCCCCGGACGCGCCGGTCGACCCGGAGGTCCGGCGCGCCGAGCTGGCGCGGGCGATGGCGGGCACGCCGTCCGGACGGGCGGTGCCGGCCCCCCGCACGGCCCCCCGCACGGCCCCCCGCACGGCCCTGCGCACGGCCCTGCGCACGGCCCTGCGCCGCAGGGCCGTGCGCAGGGCCGTGCGCAGGGC
>NZ_JBHTJA010000034.1:0-62635 GCF_042675525.1 Actinomadura sediminis | reverse complement strand
TCGGCCTGCTCGTCGTCGCCCACGCCCGCCACCACGGCGAACCCGCCGCCACCGCCGCCCTGATCGAGGCCGCGCTCGCCGGTTCCGACGCCCTCGGCGGCCTCGCCGACGGCGCCCTCACCTGGCGCAGCGCGCCCGGCGCCCGTCTCACCGCCTGCGTCGCCGCGCTCGGCGCCGCCCTCGCCGCGGCGGCCGTCGCCGCGGCCGCCGCGGCGCTCGCCGTCCTGGTCGGCGCCGCGGGCGTGTTCATCGCACCCGCCACCACCACCGCCTACCTCATCGCCGACACCGCCGCGCCGCCCGGCGCGCGGGTCCGCGCCGCCGCCTGGGTCAACACCGCCCTCAACCTCGGCGCCACCACCGGCATCGCCGCCACCGGCGCGCTCCTGGACCTCCTCCCCCTGCGCGTGTGCTTCCTCGTCACCGCCCTGCCCGCCGCCGTCACGGCCGCCTTCCTGCTCCTCCGCCACCGGCCGCCACGGGCCCGGCACCTGTGACGCACCGGAAGCCGCCATGGGTCCGTCGAGGGGAGCATGGGTGAGGACCCTCCTCCGCCCGGCCCGCCGCCCGGCCCGCGGCGGCGGGCCGGGCGGCGGGCCGGGCGGCGCCTCACTCCAGTTCGTCCAGCTTCCGCGTCAGGACCGCCCGCTCCCGCTCGTTGCCGCACAGCGTCACCGCCGCGTCCAGCTCCGCACGGGCCTCCTCCGCGCGCCCCAGGCGCCGCAGCAGCTCCCCGCGCACGCTCGGCAGCAGATGCGATCCCGGCAACGCGCCCGCCTTCACCAGCCCGTCCACGATCGGCAACGCCGCGCCCGGGCCCCGCGCCATCGACACCGCCACCGCCCGGTTCAGGTCCACGACGGGGGAGGGCGCCAGCCGCCCCAGCGCCTCGTACAGCACCACGATCCGCTCCCAGTCGGTCTCCTCCACCGACCCGGCCACGGCGTGACACTCCGCGATCGCCGCCTGCAGCCCGTAGGCCCCCAGCCCGCGGCCCGTGCGCTCGGCCCGCGCCAGCGCCGCGCGCCCGCGCCCGATCGCCGCACGGTCCCACCGCCGCCGGTCCTGCCGCTCCAGCAGGACCGGTTCGCCGTCCGGGCCGACCCGCGCCGGGAACCGCGCCGCCGTCAGCTCCAGCAGTGCCAGCAGGCCGTGCGCCTCCGAAGCCTCGGGCATCAACCGCGCCATCACCCGCGCCAGCCGCTGCGCCTCGCCGGCCAGGTCCAGCCGGATCAGCTCGCGTCCCGAGCTCGCCGACGAACCCTCCGTGAAGATCAGGTAGATCACGCTGAGCACCGACCCCAGCCGCTCCGCCCGCTCCGCCGCCGACGGCACCGCGAACGGCACCCGCGCCGCCCCCAGCGTCTTCTTCGCCCGCGTGATCCGCGCCTGCACCGTCGCTGTCGGCACCAGGAACCCCCGGGCGATCTCGTCGCTGGTCAGGCCCCCGACGACGCGCAACGTCAACGCGACGCGCGCCTCCCGCGACAGCACCGGGTGACAGGAGGTGAACATCAGCGCCAGCACGTCGTCATCGATCTGATCCGGGTCCCACAGCACGTCCTCGTCCTCCCGGTTCCCGCCCGCGGGCGCGCCCCCGGACAGGGCGCCGCCCTCGCCCAGGTCCCGGGCCAGGACGGCGTACCTCTCGTCGCGCGCGGCACGCCGGCGGAACGCGTCGATCGCGCGCCGCCGGCCCACCGTCAGCAGCCATCCCGCCGGATTGCGCGGCACGCCGTCGCGCGGCCAGTTCACCAGCGCCTCCGCCAGCGCCTCCTGCGCCAGATCCTCCGCCAGCGCGAAATCGCCGGTGTACCGCGCCAGCGCACCGACGATCCGCGCCGACTCGATCCGCCACACGGCGGTGACGGCCTCACGGCCGTTGGAACCGCCCACCGAACCGTTCATCGAACCGTTCATCGTCCGCCGTCCGGGTCAGAGCTGCCCGGTCGCCTCCCGCCAGGCCCGCTCCTTCTGGATCCACTCGTTGTCCTGGGGGAACTCGTCGATCGTGGTGACCCGCCGGATCTCGGTCTTGAAGCCCGGCCCGGTGATCGGCGACCGCTTCGCCCACTCCACGGCCTCCTCCTTCGACGCCACGTTGAGGATGTAGAACCCGCCGAACAGCTCCTTGGTCTCCCCGTAGGGGCCGTCCGTCACCACCGGGACCTCCGCCGAGTGGTCGACCACGACGCCCTCGGACGCGTCGTCGAGCCCCTCCGCCGCCAGCAGCACCCCGGCCTTGATCAGCTCCTCGTTGTACCGCCCGACGGTCTCCAGCATCTGTGTGAAGTCGACGTCGCCCATCTGCGCGTAGGCCTCGTCGGTGGCGCGCCAGATCAGCATGTACTTCATCGTTCGTCTCCTCGCGTGGTCCGGGCCCTCTTCTCCGGGACCCTCTCACCCCCAGGTCGAACGGGACCAGCACGGATCGACATCACCGCCGGACATCTTCGGAAAATTTTTCGCGCGGCCTCCGGGCCCGCACCCGCGCGTCCTTCACCCTCGCCCCGACCTGCGCGTTCCCCGCACCGCCGCCATCGCCGCCGCGGCCGTTACCGGGTGTCGCAGTGCCGGCCCGTCCGCAGGTTGTCGGCGGCGGCGATGACGGCGTCGAGCCTGTCGCGGGCGTCCACCAGGCCGCCGATCCGTCCCTCGATGCGGTCCCGCTCCGCCGAAAGCCGCTCCGGCAGTTCCGGCGTCGCCTCACCGTCCACCACGCACGCCAGCAGGGCCACGATCGAGCCGCTCGGCACTCCCGCGGCGTACAGACGAGGACGACCTGCCGGTGACCCGCCGGGGGCCGGAATGGACCACCGAGCCCTACACCCTCAGCCCGGGCGGGCCTCAAGGGCCTGCTCACGCTGTTCGGGGCCGGGCACTCGCTCGGCGGGATCGCCGGATACGAGGCCGCCGAGACCACGGACGAGAACCCCGAGCGGGTCGCCCTCCGGCAGCGCGTCACGTGGACGTATCTCCGCCACGCGCTCGCCGTCGAGGACGAGAGCTGGGCGGCGGTGCGGCGGGCGCTGGCGCACGGCGACGCGCCGCTGGGGCGGATCGAGCACAGATGGGCGGCGGTGCTCGGGGGCGGCGGCGGAGCGGGAGCCGCACCCGTCACCGGCGGGGCCCGGCGGTTCACCGGTCCCCGCCGGCCCGGTCGCAAGGCGCGGCGCGCGACGCCACCCGGCGTCTGCGCGGCCGCGCCCGTCGGCGTCCCCGGCCCGGGAAGGCACGCGCGCCGGGTGCGGCGGCGCCCTCGCGGTCAGGCGCGGGTGCGCTCCATCAGGGCGGCGAACTCCTCCAGGGAGATTTTGCCGTCGCGGTCGACGTCGCTCTCGACGACCACCTCGACCGCGCGCGTCCGGCCGGCGTCCAGTCCCAGGGCGCGCATGAGGTTCTGCAGCTCCGGGATGGTGATGTATCCGTCACCGTCGACGTCGACGAGGTCGAACGTGGGCTTGTAGTCGTCGATGCCGCTCATGTGGGGTTCCCTCTTTCGTTGGCGGTGGGCCGACCGTAGCACCGGCCGGCCGCCTCGCGCGGCGGGGTGAGGGCGGCGGCGCCGGGTCCGCCATAATCGGACGAGTGCGCCGCTCGTACGAATTCCTCGATCACCCCGGGCCCATCCCCTTCGCTCACCGCGGCGGGGCCGGCGGGCGTCCCGAGAACTCCATGGCCGCCTTCCAGCGGGCGGTCGACCTGGGCTACCGCTATCTGGAGACCGACGCGCACGCCACCGCGGACGGTGTCGTGGTCGCGTTCCACGACCGCACCCTGGACCGGGTGACCGACCGGACCGGCACCGTCGCCCGGCTCCCCTTCGCGGAGATCGCGCGGGCCCGGATCGCCGGGACCGAGCCGATCCCCCGGCTGGAGGACGTCCTGGGGGCCTGGCCGGACGCGCGCGTCAACATCGACCTCAAGGACGCCGGGGTCATCGGGCCGCTCGCCGAGGTGCTGCGCCGCACGAACGCCTGGCACCGGGTGTGCCTGACGTCGTTCTCCACCCGCAGGCTCGCGCAGATGCGGGCGCGGCTGCCGCTGTACACGGACAAGGACGTGTGCACGGCGCTGGGGCCGCGCGGGGTGATGGCGCTGCGCGCCAAGTCGTACGGGGGACCGACGGCCAAGCTGGTGCGGCTGGCCGCGACGGGGGTGGCGTGCGCGCAGGTGCCCTACGGGCTGGGGCCGCTGCCGTTCGTGACCGAGGGGTTCGTCGCCACGGCGCACCGGCTGGGGCTGCAGGTCCACGCCTGGACGGTGAACGACGGGGCCGCGATGGAGCGGCTGCTGGACATCGGCGTCGACGGCATCATGACCGACGAGCTGGTCACCTTGCGCCGCGTGCTGGCGGCCCGGGGACTGTGGGAGCGTCCGTCGCCCGCGCCGGAGAGCCGGGCCGGGGCCTGACGGGCGCCCGGGGCGCCGGACGGCCGCTGGGCAGGGCGGCCGGGACGAGGCGGCCGGGACGAGGCGGCCGGGTCAGCGGCCGAATCCGGGCGGCCGGTACTCGGCGGCGATGCGCAGCGGCGCCGCCTGGGGGCGGTCGGCGGGCGGCGCGGGCTGCGCCGTTTGCGCGGTCTGCCCGGGCTGCGGCAGCTCGACCCGCTGCGACCGCACCGCCTCCAGCAGCTCCAGATCTTCCGGGGAGACCAGCGCGGCCATCACCTTGCCCCGCCGCGTCAGTTTCACGGGCTCGCCGGTGTAGGCGACCCGGTTGACGAGGTCCGCGAACTGGGCGCGTGCTTCGGTTACCGGAACATCCACGGGATTCATCGTATAGCGAAACATGGTCACTCCCCCTGGCCTCGGCACCGGGCCGCCACTAGCCTCGGACGTACATAGTGTACGGAATGTACAGATCGAGCGGGAGGGTTCATGAACGAGGAGCCGAGGCCCCGGCCCGGTGAGCGGCGAACGCAAACCCGACCGGACGCCCGATCGGACACCCACGCGCCCCGCGTCCGCGCCAAGCTCGCCGAGGCGCCGCAGCTCGCCGAGGCGCAGCTGTTCGAGCGGCTGCTCGCGCAGCGCATCGTGTTCCTCGGAACCGAGATCGACGATCAGGTCGCCAACCGGGTGAACGCGCAGCTGCTGCTGCTCGCGGCGCACGACGCGCGGCGCGACATCACCCTCTACATCAACTCCCCCGGCGGCGTCGTGGACGCCGGGATGGCGATCTACGACATGATGCAGTTCGTCCCGAACGACATCTCCACCGTCGCGATGGGCATGGCCGCCTCCATGGGACAGACACTGCTGTGCGCGGGAACGGCCGGCAAGCGCTACGCGCTGCGGCACGCGCGCGTCATGATGCACCAGCCGCACGGCGGCATCGGCGGCACCGCGTCCGACATCAAGATCCAGGCCGAGCAGTCGCTCTACCTGAAGCGGACCCTGGCCGAGCGGACCGCGTTCCACACCGGGCAGCCCCTGGAGCGGATCGAGACCGACGCCGACCGGGACCGGTGGTTCACCGCCGAGCAGGCACGCGAGTACGGGTTCATCGACCACGTCATCGACAGCACGGACCGGGTGGGCACGTGACGCGGGCCGAGAAACGCTCCCTCGTCCCCTCCTACGAGGAGCAGACGCCCTACGGGCGCAAGGAGACCGACCCCTACAACAAGCTGTTCGAGGACCGCATCGTGTTCCTCGGGACCCCGGTCGACGACGTCAGCGCCAATGACGTCACCGCGCAGATGCTGGCGCTGGAGGGCATGGACCCCGACCGCCGCATCGCCCTGTACATCAACTCCCCCGGCGGGTCGCTGACGGCGATGATGGCGATCCACGACACGATGCAGTACGTCCGTCCCGACGTGGAGACCACCTGCGTGGGGCAGGCGGGAGCGGCGGCGGCGGTGCTGCTGGCGGCCGGGACGCCCGGAAAGCGCGCGGCGCTGGCCAGCGCCCGGATCCTGCTGCACCAGCCGGAGGCGGGGACGTCCCGCGGCCAGTCCAGCGACCTGCAGATCCAGGCGGAGGAGGTGCTGCGGCTGCGCACCCAGACCGAGGCGATCATCGCCGAGGCCACGGGCAAGGACCCCGCGACGGTGCGCCGCGACCTCGACCGCGACCGCTACTTCACCGCCCGGGAGGCGCTGGAGTACGGGCTGATCGACGAGGTCCTGACGTCGCGGCGCTGACCCTCCCGGGCGGGCGCGCGGGCCCCGCGGGGCGGCCCGGGAGGGAGGTTCCCCACGCGGCGGCGTGGCACCGGCGAGAACAAGCAGGGTTGGACCGGGCCCCGGACGGGAATCTTGTCACGGTATCCGGCGTTCACGCGTAGCCGTGGGCTATGGTTTTGGTGCTTCGACGTGCACAGACTAGCCGCGGTTCCATGGAAGTGGAAGTGAATGCGGCTAGAACGCCGGATACCGTGAGGTCCCCCATGGCCGATGCCCCCTCCCCCGACGCGGCTCCCGAGGAGCCGCCCGCCGCCCCGTGCGCTGCCGACGACTTGCTGGAGTTGCTGCCGTCCTGGCATCGCGACATGCTCAACGACGGCGCGAGCCCGCTCACCCTGAAGACCTACGGCCAGTCGGTGCGGACCCTCGCCGCGCACCTGGCCGCCCTCGACGATCCTCCCGCCACGATGGAGGACATCACCCGCGAGCACATCAAGGACTGGCTGACGGCGATGCGCGAGGCCGGGCTGAAGGAGTCCACCCGAAGCACCAAGTTCGCCAACTGCCGCGCGTTCTTCAACTGGCTGGTGGCCGAGGACGAGCTGCCCGCGTCCCCGATGGACGGGGTGAAGCAGCCCTCGGTGAAGGACCAGCCGGTGCCCGTCGTGGCCCGCGAGGGCGTGCTGGCGATGCTGGACGGCTGCGACAACACCTACGAGGGGCGCCGCGACGAGGCGATCATCCGGTCGTTCGCCGACGGCGGCATGCGGGTCGGGGAGCTGACCAAGCTGACGGTCGACGATGTCGACATGGAGCAGCAGGTGTTCTGGGTGCACGGGAAGGGCGGCCGCAAGCGGGCGGTGCCGTTCGGCGCGAAGACCGCGCGGGCGGTGGACCGGTACCTGCGGGCGCGGCGCCGGCACCCCAAGGCGCGGACGACGGACCGGCTGTTCCTGAGCCGGGTGGGTCCCATCAGTGTGGACCGGGTGGAGAAGATGATCGCGCAGCGGGCGGAGGCGGCCGGGCTCGGGCATCTCTACCCGCATCAGCTTCGGCATACCGCGGCGCATCAGTTGCGGCTGGCGGGGATGAACGACCAGGACATGAAGCGGATCTTCGGGTGGCGCTCCAGTCGGATGCTGGAGCGGTACGGGGCGTCGGCGGCGGATGAGCGGGCGCGGGAGGCGCACCGGCGGCTGTCGTTCGGGGATCAACTGTAGAAGGTCCGCCCGCGGATGTGCGGGGCACCCGCGGGCGGACCGTTCCATTGGGTCGGGCGGGAGCGGCCCGGCCTAGTTGAGCGGTGCCCGCTGCCGCAGCTCGGTCAGGACGTCATGCTCGACGTGCACGACGCGCTGACCGAGCTGCTCGAGGCGGGACAGGCGCCAGTCGATGAGGAGCGCGGCGCCGGCGGTGGCGGTGTAGATGACTCCGGCGAGTCCGAGGTCCCGCAGGGCGGGTGTAGGCGCGGTCACGAGGAGGAGAACGGCGGCGACTGAGGCGGCGACGACGGTGGCGCCGGTGATGAGCTGAGCGTGCACGTAGTGCTCCCGAGATGCGTGCGACCTCACCTTGCGCGGTTAGGTGACCCTTAGTCAGGGAGTCGCTGTGTACTGTGACTGATCGCCCATCATCGGTGATTTCGGTCTTAAAAGTCACCCAGTGTCTATGACCGTTTACGGCCAGGAGGTTGCGTAAACCTTGCAGGTCAGGCAGCGGTTACCGCTCGCCGCGATCGTTCCGTGATTGTTCTTCGGCTTTCCTTTTCAGCATGTCAATGAGGTCCGCAACCATGGCCTGAGCCTCGGCGTCGAGATGTCGCCACGAGTTCACGATCTCTTCGGCCATCCGCTCGTTCTCGGCCATCACCTCCTCCGCCTCGTCCATGACGCTCCGCCGGCGCAGCCTGGGGCGCCGCCGCCTTCCGCTGGCCTCGGCGGGTTCGGGGGCGCCGCCTTCGCGGACTCGGTCGACACTGCCCGACTTCCATTTGAGGGTCTGCTCCAGGCCGCTCTTGGTGAGGGCGCTGGGATTCTGCCCGTTCCGGATGGCGCGCAGGGTCTCGGTGGTGATTCCTGCGCCCTCGGCGACCTGGCGGAGGCTGAGCCCCAGTTCGGTGCGGCGCGCTTCGATGGCGGCCTTGAGCCGCTCGTGCGGTTTCTCGCTCACGTCCCCACATCTTGCAGCACAGACCTGCACAGGTCTATATGGATCTGGAAGGTATTTTCGCAGGTCAGCGCAATTATGTGTCAGATTCGCCCTCCATCTGCGCAGATTGCCCCTACAAACCTGTGCAGATCTGGCGTATCGTCTGGGCATGGCAAAGCTCACCCTCACCGCTGACGGCCGCAAGATGCGGCTCGCCCGGGAGGCCGCAGACCTCACGGTCGACGACCTCGTCGAGCGCCTCCGCGCCGCGGGCATCGAGCGGCACGTCGACACCATCCGCAACATCGAGCTCGGCCATCAGCAGCCCGGCCTCGAACTCTTCAACGCCTACGCCCGCATCGTCGGCGTGCCGCGCATGGACTTGGCGGTCGACGAGCCGACGGCGGAGTCCGCCTGATGGGCCCCTCGAAGAAGCGCCGAGAGGACGCGTGGGATGTCCGCCGCCAGCAGCGCGCCCAGGCCGCGAAGGAGCTGGAGGAGGTCAAGCGCAAGGCCGAGGAGGCCAGGCGCCGGGCCGAGCAGAAGAAGGGAGGGAAGAAGTGACCGGACTGCAGCTCTTCCGCTTCGACGAGAACGCCGACGCCGGGGTGATCCACTACCCGGAGACCGGGCAGTCCCTCCGGTGGGCCCGCGTCGACGGCACCGTCTGGCTCCACTTCGCCGACCTCTGCAAGGGCACCGGCCACAGCAACCCCTCGGCCGCGATCCACCTCGTCGAGGACGACGACCGGCGCAAGCTGAACCTCAACGAGGTTTTCGCAGGTCACGCCGCCCTAAAGAACCTTAGGGCCGGGGTGACCAGCGGAAATGCGGAGGCGTGGTTCGTCAACGAGGACGGCTTCGCCACTCTCGGGCTTGCCGGCCGCGGCGACGGGCCGCGCATGTTCCGCCGCTGGGTCGTGAAGGTCGTCCTGCCGCAGTTCCGCCGGTCGGCCGAGATGGCCAAGTCGCCGGACGCTGACCTCGATGTGATCCAGTCGATGGTGGACGCGATCCGCCAGCAGCGCGCCGACATGCGCGCCACGCAGCAGCGCGTCACCACCGTCGAGGCGAAGGTCTCCGCGATCGAGGGGCGCCACGACTGGTTCACCGCTCTCGCCCACGCCAAGCTCACCGACCGGCCTACCGACCGGCCGTACCTGTCCCGAGTCGGCGCCAAGGCCACCCGGCTGCTGAAGGCCCGCGGGGAGAAGCCGGTCCCCCGGCAGGACGCCACGTTCGGAACCGTGAACACCTACCCGGCCGATGTGCTGGAGCAGGCGTTCGAGGCGGTGTCCCGCTGATGGGCAAGCCGAAGAACCTGACGCCGGCGGAGCGGAGCCTCCGCGCTCGCATCGCCGTGAACACGTCCTGGGCGAACACCAGGGACCGGTCCGCCCGCACCGCGAACGGCACCGCCTCCTCCCCCGCGTCCCTCTCCTACTGGGAGAAGCGCGTCGACCCCGACGGCGAGATGGACGACGCGACGCGGGCGAAGGCGGCGGAGAACGCTCGGTCCGCGCACTACCAGCGGATGGCGTACCGGGCCGCGCAGGCCCGCAAGAACAAGACCCCCTGAAAGCAGATGCCCCGGCCTGGGTGCACAGGACCGGGGCGGCGGAGGAATCCGCACCCACATCCTACGGAGGATCCGATGTCCACCCCCACCATCCGCGAGCTGATGACCTCAAAGGAGGTTGCGACCGCGTTCCGTGTCACCCCGAAGACCGTCGCCCTCTGGGGGCAGGCCGGGAAGTTGTCCTCGATTCGCACGCCGACGGGGCCGTACCGCTTCTTCGCCGACGAGGTGCACGCCCTGCTGGCCGCCACCACGACGGAGGCGACCCGATGATGAAGCCCTCGCAGATCCTTGAGCGGGCCGCCGACGTGGTCGAGCGGAACGGCCTGCACCACGGCGACTGGATCTTGACCGTCCCCGACATGCCGGAAGTCGACTGCCCCGTCTGCGCCGGTGGCGCGATCAACGTCGCTGCCCTCGGCCACGCCGAGATCGACGCCGACGACGAGGCGTCCCTGCGCGGGGCGCACCGGCAGGCGTACCTCGCGCTGGCGCGGCTCATCGTCCCGGGCGTGGCCGAGGAGACCGAGGCCCTGATCGAGACGGTCGCCCGCTGGAACGACGCCGAGAGGCCGACCGCCGAGCAGGTCGTGGCCATGCTGCGCGCCGCCGCCGAGAACGAGCGGAGGCAGGACCGGTGAAGGCCAGCGAGATCCTCGACGGTGCCGCGGCCGTGATCGAGCGGCAGGGCTGGCACTGGGGCTACTTCTTCGACACCGAGCAGGCGTCCTTGGGTGTCCCCGCCCGCGAGTGCCGGGTGTGCATGGTCGGCGCGATCCACATCGCCTCCGGGCGACCCGTGGACGCCCGCATCCACCACAAGAACCCCGGGCGCGCTTACAGGGCCGTTCTGGAGCACCTCGATCTGCTCACGGGCTCGGTGGCCGACTGGAACGACCGGCCCGGCCGGACCGCGTTCGAGGTCATCACCGTCCTGCGTGCGGTCGCCGCGAGCGAGCGGGAGGCGGGCCGGTGAGGAAGTACGACTACGGGCCGCTGCGGACCTACGAGGTGATCTGGAGGTCCGGGCACGTCGAGACCGTCCAGGGCCACCAGGTGACGTTCAGCGGCGGCGACGACGCGGTGGCCGCGATGTTCGGGCAGCCGTCCAGGCAGCCCGCCCGGTTCAAGATCCACGGCGACTTCCCCGACGGGTGGCGGCTGGTGCTGTTCGGGCTGCAGGACGACGTCCTCACCATCCGCGACGTCACCGCCGCCGAGCATCTGAACGGGGAGGCGTCGTGAGGGCGTACGACTCGGAGCTGGACGAGCAGGTCGCGATGGTCGTGGACCTGTACGAGCCCGCCCTCATCGACGCGACGGCCGCGGTGACGATCCTGCGGGAGACGCTCCAGGTGTGCCCGCAGGTGTGCGCGATGTTGCTGCGCAGGGAGATGCGCCGCCGGGACCAGGAGGTCGCCGACCGGAACGCGGTCGCCGAGCGGGAGATCCGCGACATGGGCCTCGACGACGGGTCGTGGGGCCGATGAGCGCGCGCATCACAGAGCCCGGCGTCTACGACATCCCGGCCGACCTCTACCACCGCGACCCCGTCGAGGGCGGGTCGCTGTCGAGCACGGGCGCGCGGCGGCTGCTTCAGATGCCGCCCGCCCGCTGGCGGTACGAGCTGGAGCACCCGACGCCGCCGACCCCCGCGATGATCCTCGGCACCGCCGTGCACACCCTCATCCTCGGCGCCGGCCCGAAGCCGGTTCGTGTCGACGCGAAGCGGTGGGACAGCAAGGCGGCGAAGGAGGCCCGCGCCGAGGAGGAGGCGCTCGGGAACCTGCCGCTGCTGGCTGACACCTACGACCAGGCGTTCGCGATGGCGTCCGCCGTCCTGCGGCACCCGGTCGCGAGGAAGCTGTTCGCCCCGGCGCGCGGGAAGTCCGAGCAGGTGCTCGTCTGGCGCGACGAGGAGACCGGCGTGATGTGCCGGGCGATGGTCGACCACATGCCCCACGCGGGCACGGTCGGGCTGCACATCCTGGCGGACCTGAAGACGACGACGAACGCGTCGCCAAGGAAGGTCGCCAAGACGGTCGCGGACTTCGGCTACGACCAGCAGGGCGCCTGGTATCTGGACGGCTATCGCGCGCTGGGCCTCGCGCCGGACCCGGCGATGGTCTTCGTGTTCGTCGAGAAGGACCCGCCCTACCTGGTGTCCGTCGTCGAGCTGGATCAGCCCGCGCTGATCGTCGGCGGCGAGCTGAACCGCCGCGCCCTGGACCTCTACGCCCGGTGCCGCGCGACCGACACGTGGCCGGGCTATTCCCCCGAGATCGAGCTGGTGTCGCTGCCCGCGTGGGCGAGCGCGCGCCTGGAGGAGCCGTTCTGATGACCGAGATTGCCACCCGAGCGAACACGCAGGTCGGGGCGTTCGACTCGACCGACGAGCAGATCTTCACCTACCTGGGGCTCAACCCGCGGGACCCGAAGTCCCGCGCGGTCGTTGCGGTCGCCCGGCACTACGACCTGGACCCGCTGCTGAAGCACGTGATCGTCATCCCGAAGGGCGGGGTGTACATCACCCGGGACGGGCTGCTGCACGTCGCGCACACGTCCGGGCAGCTCGACGGGATCGTCGTCGAGCAGGAGCCGACGCTGTCGGAGGACGGCTCGGAGTGGACCGCCCGGGTCAGCGTGTACCGGAAGGACATGAGGTTCCCGTTCACCTACCCGGGCCGCTACCAGGCGCGCGGCGGCGGGAACGTGCAGTACGCGCAGGAGATGGCGTTGAAGGCCGCCGAGTCGCACGCGCTGCGCAGGGCGTTCGACGTGACGGGGCTGCCGACGCAGGACGAGCAGCGGCCGGCGGAGCAGCAGCAGCGGGTGACGGCGGCGGACGTGACCGGGCCGCGTGCGTCGGAGCCGCCGCAGCAGGAGGCCGCGCCGGGGCCGGCCCACCGCGTGCCGGAGCCGGACGACGTGGTGGACGGCGAGATCGTCGCGCCCGCGATGGAGTACGGCGACGCGGACGCCGACGCCGCCGAGCAGGCCGCCGAGCACGAGGCGGGTGCGTGATGGCCCGCGTGCGTCGCTGGAACAGCGACAAGCCGCACCGCTGCCCCGAGTGCCACGCCATCGTGGACAGCGACAAGCCGCCGACGTGGCGCGCCGCCTACGAGTGCTGCGCCTGCGGAGTGCGCTTCGCGCGCTGGCCCCGCCTCGCGGCGCTGCTTCCGGTTCGGACCTGCAAGGACCTCGCGCCCGGCACGTGTCCCTATCTCGCCCTCACCCGGGACGGCGGTGCGTCGTGAGGCTCAGGTGGCGGTGCATCTACTGCTTCGCGTGGAACGCCGGATGGCTGCGTGCGTGCGGGAGCTGCGGGTGGTCCCGGTGATGTACCGCCTCGTCTCCGCGCTGCTTGTCGTCGGTGACTACCTCCTGCTCCGCACCGTCGCCTGCACCCCCCGCGTGTGCGACGGGTGCGGCAGGACGTGGCGGCGCCTCACCCCCACCCAGTGCACCCAGATCGGTGCGCGGCGCCTGCCGGCGTGCCGCCGCTGGACCTGCTCCGGGCGCCTGCACCCCGTGTGGGAGCCCACAACCGACCAGGAGCGCTTCCTGCGGGATGTGCTCGCCGCCGAGGCCGAGTGCCTCACCGAAGAGAACGGCGCCCCGGGCTGGACCCCCGGGACGCCGCCAACGGCAACCGACTGCAGAGGAGTCGACGCCATGACCATCATCTCGCGACGAGCCCGCGACTTGCACGCGGGCGACGTCATCACCCACGACCCGGACCACGACCGGCCCGTCCGCTGGCGCGTGTCCCGCCCGCCGGTCGCGGCCGGTGGCGGCGAGTACGCCCTCGCGCACTACTGGGACCTGGACTCCGGCAGCGAGGGGATCCTCTACTTCAAGGCGCTGCGCGAGCTGCCCGTCGAGCCCGTGGGCGGTGCGGCATGAGTCCCGCCGACGAGCTGCGCGCCGCCGCGCAGAAGATCCGCGACACCGCCAAGGGCGCCACGCCCGGTCCCTGGCAGGTCGGCAACGGCGTCGAGATCGGCATCGGCATCGAGCAGCACAGCCCCGGCCGGTTCTCCTACGACGCCCTCCTCGCCGAGGTCACCAGCGAAAACGACCGCATCAACGACGTCGAGGACGCCAAGGACTTCCGCAGCGTCGACATCACCGTCGGGTCGGCGGAGGCCGACGCCGCGTGGATCGCGCTGGCCAGCCCGCAGATCGCCGAGCCGATCGCCGCGTGGCTGGAGGGCGCGGGCTGCGACCTGGGAGGTGCGGAGGCGTACCTGGCCCGCACGGTGCCTGGCGAGATCTTCGACCCCTTCGAGTACGTGGACGAGCCCGACTCGGTGCGCGCCGCCCTCGCCGTCGCTCGCGCAATCAACGGGGGTGCCCGATGACCGCTGCGATCCTCGCCCACGTCAAGACCCTCGTCGGCGAACTCCGCGACCAGGCCCGCGCCGCGTTCTCCACCGCCGCCGGGATCGAACAGAAGGCCGTCGAGCCCGCACGGCGCCTCTCCGACATGACGGTCGAGGAAACCGACCTCATGGAGCAGGAGCACAACCTCACCGAGCGGCTCGCCGCCGTCCGGCGCCGCCTCGAAACGCTACGCCCCGAGATGCTCGCCGTCCGGCAGGAGTACGACGCCCTCAAGGCCGAGCACGCCCACCACGCCCAGATCGGCGAGAAGGCCGCGCGCACCGCCGACTACTACGAGCGCACCACCATCCCCGACGTCGAGCGGATCCTCGCCGCGCCGCCCGCCCCCGTCGAGCAGCCACCGGCCGGTCCCCCGCCGCCGCCGCGCGACGAGACCGCGCTCGTGCCCGTCCCCAACGACGACATGTTCAACGTCATCGACTCGACGGGCGCCGACTGGCTGAAGGCCGGGCACCCGCTCGTCACCGCGACGGACGTGGCCGCCCCGGAGGTGGACGGCCCCCGGCACGCCAAGCCGCCCAAGCGCGTGGACGTGTCCGGCGCGTTCAAGGCGATCACGGGCCGCCTCGTGGCCGACGAGCCGCCCGCCATCTCCCGCAAGGCCGGTGTCCACAAGGCCATCACCCCCACCAGCGAGCAGAACGGAGACCGGCAGTGATCGAGCGCATCAGCAGCGGCGACGTGGAGCTGACCACGATCGACTACGGGGACGAGACCGGCCCCTTCTACTACGTCGTCATCGA
Organism: Actinomadura sediminis; assembly: GCF_042675525.1. Lineage (NCBI taxonomy): Bacteria > Bacillati > Actinomycetota > Actinomycetes > Streptosporangiales > Thermomonosporaceae > Actinomadura > Actinomadura sediminis. The sequence continues at coordinate 47,621 of NZ_JBHTJA010000034.1, read as the reverse complement.
CGACACGCCCGTCCTGCCGGAGGCGCCGCTGCCGTGGAATGAGGCGCAGCGGAAGGCCGAGCAGGAGCGGGCGGAGGACCCTGACGCGTCGGTCGAGGTCGTCGAGTGCACGGACGAGGACCTGAAGTGGGCGGGCATCCGATGAGCGAGATCAGGCCCGTCGAGGGCGGTCCGCACGACCTCGTGCACACGGCCGTCCGCGCGCTGGAACGGCGGCGCCCGTACACCGCTGAGACGGACGCGCTGGTGACGCTGCTGCGCGGCATGTGTGAGCGGCACCAGGTGCCCGTCTACCCGGACCCGAACCGCCGGTGCTCGTGCGGCGCGCTGATCCCCTGGGGGGACGTGCTGCGGGACGAGCCGTGCCCGGAGATGCGGGACGTGCTTGACCTGGCGGGCGCGATCGTCGAGGACGACCAGCGCGAGCTGGTGTCGCTGAACGTCGCCCGCCGCACCGTGCAGGGCGGGGGTGCCCGATGAGCGAGATCGACCGGCTGACGGCCCTCGGGAGCGTGGACGCGATCCTCGACGAGCTCCAGCAGCGCCGCACCGAGTGGGACGACGCCCGCGAGGCCCTCGACGCGCTGATCTCCGCCGGGTGGAAGCCGGAGCCCACCGCCACCCCGGCGGGCGGGGTCGAGAGCGTCGTCTCGTCGGGGCCGCTGTCCGACGAGCAGCTCGCCGAGATCCGGGAGGAGCTCGACCTCGGGACCGGTCTCCTGTCCGAGGAGACAGTCCTCGCGCTGCTGGCCGAGGTGAAGCGGCTCCGCTCGCAGCTCGGCATGCACCTGACCGCGTGGCGCAACGCCCGGCAGCGAGCCCGCATCGCCACCGCCCGTGAGGGCTACTGGCGTGGGCGCGCCGAAACCCACGAGGCCGCACTCAAGGCGGCCGACGCCGAACGGGACCGGATCGCCGAACTGCGAGACGCCGCCATGCGGGAGTTGGCCCGCGAGCGCACGGCCCTTGACCAGGCCGCTGGAGAGCTGAAGCAGGCCGAGGCCGAGCGGGACCGCCTCGCCGAGCAGGCCCGGCAGGCACGGTGGCTCGCCGCCGAGATGCACGAGTTCAACTCCCCCGAGGGCGAGCACCTGCCCGACTGCCCCGGCTGCCGCATCGAACGCGCCCTCGACGGCGAGCCCGGCGCCTGACGACCACCTGCGGGGCCGCCGCCACCCGCGGCGGCCCCCACCCCCAGGAGACCCACATGACCAGCACCACCAAGATCGAGTGGACCGGCGCCACCTGGAACCCGGTAACCGGCTGCACCAAGGTGTCGCCGGGCTGCGACAACTGCTACGCCGAGACGTTCGCCGAGCGGTGGCGTGGCACGCCCGGCCACCACTTCGAGGCCGGGTTCGACCTGACGCTCCGCCCCGAGCGACTCGAACAGCCGCTCCGCTGGCGGAAGCCGCGCCGTGTGTTCGTCAACAGCATGAGCGACCTGTTCCACGAGGGCGTGCCGGACGAGTTCATCGCCGAGGTCTTCTCCGTGATGGCCCGCGCTTCGCAGCACACCTTCCAGGTGCTCACGAAGCGGCACGGGCGGATGCGGTCGCTGCTGAACCGGCCGAGCTTCCGCGACAACCTCGCGCACCTCGCGCCGTGGCCGCTGCCGAATGTGTGGCTCGGCGTGTCAGCCGAGGACCAGAAGCGCGCCAACCTGCGCGTACCCGCGCTCATGCAGACCCCGGCCGCCATCCGGTTCATCAGCGCCGAGCCCCTCCTTGGACCGATCAACCTGCACCACGGCCTCACACACTGCCCGACCCACGACTTCCCCGGCGGGTTCTGCAGCGGGCCGTGTCCCGACCGCATCGCCCCGGACTGGGTCATCGTCGGCGGCGAGTCCGGGCCCGGCGCCCGCCCCATGCACCCCGACTGGGCCCGCACCCTCCGCGACCAGTGCACCACCGCCGGGATCCCGTTCTTCTTCAAGCAGCACGGGGCGTGGGTCCCGGAATCGATGCTCCTGCACACCAACGGCGCGCAGGCCGCGTTCCTGGACACCGACGGCACCTTCCGCCCGCTCCACAACGGCCGTCCCGTCGAACCGCCGATGGCGCGCGGCGAAGCGATCACCGTCCGCCTTGTCAGCAAGAAGACCGCCGGGCGCGAGTTGGACGGCCGGACCTGGGACGAGTTCCCGGCCACCGCCGTCCTCGGGGGCGACCGGTGAGCGCCACCCTGTCCACCGTCATCAGCGTCGGCGGCGCCGTCGCCCTCCTCGCGTTCGCGGTCTGCGTCACCGAGCGCGACGAGCAGACCCGCGCCACCCATGACGAGCGGGACCCGCGCATCGACGCCCTCCCGCCCGACCCCACCGACGGCCGCGACTACGACCCCGACCTGGACGAGGTCGGCCTCCCCGGCACCGGACCCCGACGCGACCGAGAGGAGGCGATGTGACCGCCACCGACGTCCACGAAATCCGCCACGGCTACAACCTCGCCGACCTCGACCGCCTCGCCCACGCCGCCATCTGGCGGCACTGGATGACCAGCATCCCCCTCCAGGACCGCCGCGACCTCGCCTGGTCAGCCATCGCCGAACACCTCTGCACCGCCGAGACCCGACCCGAACCCGTCGACCTCATCCGGGCCGCCGAAGACGCCATCAGCCGCACCCGCTACGACGACTGGCACCACCAGGGCTACGACTACAACAAGCAGGACGGCCGCGCCATGGGCCGCTTCGTCGCCTACTGGACCGGGCTCGGCGTCACCCCCGACTTCGGGCCCGCCATCATCGACCGCACCGCCCTGTGGCAGATCTGGCCACACCTCAACGACAACCACCGGCGCGCCCTGCTCGCCCTCGCAACCCACGGCGACTACCACGCCGCCGCCGACGCCCTGGGCCTGACGTACAAGGCGTACACGATGCTGCTGGTCCGGGCCCGCCGGGCGTTCTTCACGCTCTGGCATGAAGGCGAGGCTCCGTCCCGGCCGTGGGGCACCGACCGGCGGCAGGGCTCTAAGGACCGGTCGGTCGCCGGACTCGTCCGCGCTCGCGAGCGCCGCCGTGCGGAGCGGGCCGCGTGACCGTCACCGACCGGGCGCCCGCCGGTCACACCGAGGCCGACCGCAAGACCGTCCGCTGCGTTGAGTGCGGCACCCGCGGCCACCCCTTGCAGATCCTGCAGCGCTCCTACTGCGAGCACCGCACCTGCATGCGCGGGCCCTGCTGGAACGCCCACCCCCGCACCTGCCCGACGTGGCTGACCGCCACCGGCGGCCGCCGCCGCCCGGCCGAGCCGGTACAGACCGCGCTGCCCACGCCGGACGCCCCCGCGGCCCCGGCGCCCCCGGCGGTCCAGCCCGCCCTGTTCGACTTGGAGACCACATGACCGAGCCCCGCGTGGTCGGCATCGACCCGTCCCTCACCGCCACCGGCGTCGCCCACTGGTCCGGCAAGCTCCACACCTACACGCCTTGGAAGGGCCTGACCGGCGTCCCCCGCATCCGCGACATCCGCGCCCAGCTCTACACCTGCACCCAATCCGCCGACCTCGTCGTCATCGAAGGCCCCGCCTACTCCCGGCAGCTCGGCGCCGGGCACCACGAGGCCGCCGGCCTGTGGTGGGCGATCGTCGACCTCGTCCACACCCGCGGCACCCCGTACGCGGTCGTGCCCCCGACGACGCTGAAGCGGTACGCCACCGGCAAGGGCAACGCCACCAAACCCGACATGCGAGTCGCGTGGCTGAAGCGCACCGGCGAGGACGTCCGCGACGACAACGCCGTGGACGCCGCATTCCTGCGTGCGATGGGCATGGACCACCTCGGCTGCCCCGTGGTCGAGGTGCCCAAGACCCACCGCGCCGCGCTCGACGCCGTGGCGTGGCCGGAGGTGACCGCGTGACCGCCCGCATCCGCTGCCGCTGCTGCGGACGCCCCGGCCACCACAAAGGCCACGGCTACCGCGAAACGTGCTGGCGCCGCTGGGTCGCCGCCGGACGCCCCGCCGACGGGCCACCCATGCCCGTGGAGCCCCCCGAACGCCCCTACCGCACGGCCGCCGACGCCGCCGAACTCCGCGCCCGGTTCGCCCGCCTGCGCGAAGCCGGCCTCACCATCCCCGCGGCCGCCGCCCGGCTGCGGATCTCGTTCAGCACCGCCAACCGGTACGAGGCCACCCGGAAGGAGACCGCGTGAGCCGCCGCAAGGTCCGCGTCGAGGTCGACGCGCAGCACCTCACCGACCGGGCCCGCCGCGGCCGCGTCACCGTCGACAAGGGCGCCGAAGTCACCGCCCTGCACCGCCTCCACGGCGCCGAAGACCCGCTCCCCGAGTGGCAGACCGACAGCGCCGCCCGCTACGCCCACCGGCACGCCCCCGACCTGGCCGACATGCTCGGCCTCCCCGCACCCGTCCGGCCGCGCGGCACCATCCCCGCGCTCGGCCACGACACCGCGGAAGACCTGCTGCGCGCCGCTGCCGAAGGGGCCGACGCCGCCCGCGCCGTCCTGGCGACCATGTCCCGCGTCGAGGCCGAAGCCGCCCTCCGCACGCTCCACGCCCGCCGCAAGCAGCGGGAGGCGCGGTGAACGGCATCGTCCGGCAGCTCGTCGCCGCCCGCCGCGAGCAGCACCTGACGCAGGCCGACGTCGCCGCCCGCATGGGCTGCGCCCAGGGCGCCGTCGCGAACCGCGAGTCGGGCACCCGCGCCGTCCGCCTCGACGTCGCGGAGGCGTGGGCGGCTGCGCTCGGCTACCGGCTCGCCCTCATCCCGCTCGAGGGCGAGGAGGGCGCCGCATGAAGCCCTACTGGGAAGACGACCACGTCACCCTCTACCACGGTGACATGCGGGAGGTACTGCCCGCCCTCGCCGTCCAGGCCGCCCTCGTGATCGCCGACCCACCGTACGCCGAGACCAGCCTCGCGTGGGACCGGTGGCCCGACGGGTGGCCGGCTATCGCCGCCACCGTCACGCGATCCATGTGGTGCTTCGGCAGCATGCGCATGTTCCTCGACCGGCGGTCGGAGTTCGCTGGCTGGAAGCTCTCCCAGGACGTCATCTGGGAGAAGCACGCCGGGTCGGGATTTACTGCCGACCGGTTCATGCGTGTCCACGAGTTCGCCTTGCATTGGTACCGAGGCGACTGGCGCGGCGTCCATCACGACACTCCCCGCGAGGTGAGTCATCGCAAGAGCGAAGGCCGCGTCGTCAAGATGGGGCACGCTCCGCACCGGAGAGCAATCAGGCCCGGCACGTGGGAGGACGACGGCACGCGGCTGATGCGATCGGTCATCACCGTCCGGTCGATGCACGGTCGCGCTATCCATCCCACCGAGAAGCCACTGGGCATCCTAACCCCGCTCATCGAGTACGCGTGTCCGCCCGGCGGTCTCGTCGTCGACCCGTTCGCCGGCAGCGGCAGCACGTTGGAGGCCGCGCGCCTCACCGGCCGCCGCGCCATCGGCATCGAAGCGCACGAACCGTACGCCGAGGCCGCCGCCAAGCGCCTCGCGCAGGCGCCCCTGGAGGTGCCGTGACCGACGAACTGGACGCGCGGGTGCGGGCGCTGGAGGCCGAACGCGCCCGCCCCGACCCCGGCGAAGGCCCCACCGTCGAGGAGCTCATGCAGCGCCTCATCGGCACCCTCGCCGCCCTCTGGACCACCCGACCCGACAAGGAGAAGCAGTGACCGAACGTCGCCGGTTCGGCATCCGTCAGCGGCGCGCACTGTTCCGCCGGAGCGGCGGCCGGTGCGCTCGATGCGACACGCCACTTGACGTCGGATGGCACGCCGACCACGTCGCCCCGCACGCGCTCGGCGGCCCGACCCTCACCAGCAACGGCCAAGCCCTCTGCCCGCCCTGCAACCTCCTCAAGGGAACGACCGTGGCCTACAACGACACATTCCGCCCTCGCCCGTTCCAGGCCGACGTCATCGAGGCCGTCCTCGACGGCTTCGCCACCGGCCGCAAGACCACGGTGGCGCTCGGCACGCCCGGCACCGGCAAAACCCTCGCCTACCAGGCTACGGCCACCCAGCTCATCCGCGAGGGCCTCATCGACTACGTCGCGGTGTTCGTGCCGCGCGTGACGCTGGCGCAGCAGTGCGAGACGTCCTGGATGCACCAGGACCGCAAGACCAAGGAACTGCACGGGCTTCATGGCTTGTTCGACGCCCGTGCCCGCCTCGGCAAGATCCGGCACATGGACGCCAACCCACCGTTCACACGACCAGGCGAGACGGGGACCGGGTTCGTGTCCTGCTACGCCTCGCTCGTCCGCGCCGAGATCGACTACCTGGACTGGGCGCGCGAGCACGAAGGGCGGTTCCTGCTCGTCGCCGACGAAGCCCAGTTCTGCGGCGCCCGCGACGACGACCGCGGCGGCGGAACGGAAGCCGGACGGGTCGTCAAAGAGATGCACGCCTACGCCGCCCACACGCTCTTGCTGACCGGCACTCCGTACCGCGCCGACGGCCGCAAGCTCATCCTCGCCGACTACGGCGACCTCGACACCGACGGCAAGCAGCTCCTGATCCGCCAGGTCGAGGCCACGTACGAGGACGGCATCGAAGAGGGCTACCTGCGACGCTTCGAGATGCAGATGCACGACGGGTGGGTCACCGAGACCGACGTCGCCGGGGAGTTCTCGACGAGGTACCGGCTATCCAAGCGGGAGGCGTCCCTCAAGCCCATCATGCGACTGCCGTCAACCTGGCAGCCGCTCACCGACCGCGTCGTGCAGGCCGTGAAGGAGAAGCAGATCCTCAACCCCGACTACCGGGGACTGATCTCCTGCATGGAACGCCGTGACGCCGAAGCGGTCCGCGACTACCTCGCGGCCGTCCACCCGGAGCTTCGGGTGTACATCGCGGTGTCGTCCGACGGGGCGGCCGCGCAGAAGGCGCTGCAGGACTTTAAGGACAAGCCCGCCGACATCCTCGTCACCGTCCGGATGGCGTTCATCGGTTACGACTGCCCGAAGATCACCGTCGTCGGGGTGCTCACCCACTACCGCGACCCGGGTCACCTGATGCAGCTCATCGGGCGGGGCTTGCGGACATGGGACGCCGAACCGTCCCGTGAGCAGTCGTGCCGGGTGATCGCACCCGACGACCCGCGCATGCAGGCGTTCCTGGCGATGCTGAAGGAGCAGTCCGAGGAGGGCGTGCGGCGCCGCAAGGAGCGCGACGGGGACACTGCTGGGCCGGGCGAGGGGCCGTCCTTCATTGACGAGCTGACCGTCATCGAGAAGACGGAACTCGACCGGGAGCGGCGCGTCAGCCCGGACATCGAGCTCGACCACGACGAACTGATGCTGTACGAGGCGATCAAGGCCAAGCACGGCTCGTCCATCGACACGACGATGTTCGCCGCGATGGTCGCGGACCTCGGCATGCGGCTGACGAACCCGAATCCGACAGCGAACGCGGCGTCCCAGGCGTTCGACGAGCCGGCCGCCGCTCCACGGCCGGAGCCGCCGCGTGAAGTGCTCACCGACAAGCAGCAGATCGAGCGCATCAACGCCGAGACCGCCGAGGTCGTCCGCGACTACCTGGCCACACGCGGCATCAGGGCGGGTCACCCCGAATACAGCATGTACATCGGCAAGGTGACGAGCCGCGTCAACGCTGCCTCCAGGAAGGCCGCGCAGGTGCGGACGGTCGAGGACGCCGAGCAGCGCCTCGCGGCGGCGCGGCGCCTGTGCGGTGCGTCGTGACTGACCGGATCGTGTCGGCTGGCGACCTGACGCCGGAGCAGCGCCGCATCCACCGGGTGGAGCACATTCTCCGGCGAGACGGCGGGTCTCCTGGCAGCGCGCTGGATGGGCTCGCGTCGATCGTCGAGGACGAGACGTGGCGAAAGGTGCCGTCCGGCCCGGATGGAGCGCCGCGGTTCACCTCTTTCACGGCGTTCGTGGAGGCGCGCCGCCCATACGGTCTGGGCTATTCGGTGCGGCAGTTGCGGGCGCTGCTGAAGCTGTGCCACCCGGACGAGGACAAGAAGGCCGACGTCCGCGACCGCATGGACGCGATGCGGGCCGAGGTCGAACGCCTGATTGCCGAGGAGATCCCCGAAGCATTGCCGGTTGGCCGACCGACCGAAAAACATTGTGACACAAACATTAAGCCTGACCGGGTTGAGCACATCGTTGCCCGACTGAAGCGTGACGACCCGGCCCTTGCCGAGCAGGTCGTCAACGGCGACCTGACCGCGAACGCCGCCGCCCGCGCGAAGGGCTGGCGCCGCCCCCGCGTCGTCGTCTCCTCCCCCGAACGCACCGCCGCATCCCTCCGCAAGCACATGACCCTCGAGGACCTGCACGCCCTCGCCCGCCTACTGCTCGACGAGGAGGACAACTGACGTGAGCGGCAGGCTCGTGGGTGAGGTCATCGACTGGCTGCAGACGCCGCCGGCCGCTGACCTCACCATGGCCGAGGCCACCGTCCTCATGGTGATCGCCGAACGCGCCCACGAGAAGACGCGGGAGATGTGGCGGCACCGCATCGACGACCGCACCCTGTACGAGCGCATCAAGGCCGTCACCAAGCAGGGCGACGCGGGCCTGTCGAAGACGCTGCAGCGGCTCGCCGCGCGCGGGCTGGAGTGCCGGGTGCCGATCGCCGTCGGGAAGGACGGGCGGCCGGTGTACGCGGCGAAAGGCCGCGCGATGAAGTTCCGGCTCCCGGAGCTGCCCGCGGCGATGAGCCTGCCCGAAGACGGGCCTGTGGACGACGACGCGAGCCCTGTGGATAACCCGCCCAAGGAGGCTGTGGATAACCCGCCTGCGGACGGCCAAAGGGCGGACACACGTCCGGGCTTTGCCTCAAAGGGCGGACCTACGTCCGGGCTTTCGGGCCCAAAGGGCGGACGTACGTCCGCCCCTAATCCCTCTAGTACCTATCCCTCTACTACTGATCCCTCATCCCGGGTTCCGTCGCAGGGGGCTAAGGGAGACGCGCGTACGGGCGCGCGAGACGAGCAAAACGATCAAGAGGTTCAGTCGAGCGACTACGCCGAAGCGAGCCGGATCCTGTCGACACTCCCCGACCTCGGCTCAGCGCTCATCGAGCGGGCCCGCGCCCGCGACCCCGGCATCGACGACTACCGCCAGCTCGTCGTCGCCGCCGCAGCCATCTACCGAGAAGGGACACCCGCATGACCTCCACTCGCCCCCTGGGCGCCCGCTGCTGCGGCAAGGTCCGCTTCGCCACCCAGGAAGCCGCCGATGCCGCGCTCCGCCGCATCCAGAACCTCGCCGAAGGCCGCCACCCCATCCGCGTGTACCGCTGCCCGAACGGCTGGTTCCACATGACGTCCCAGCCGCACTCGTCCGAGCGGAAGGAACCCGCGTGAGCCCCGATGAGGCCGCGGCCGACCTGATCGCCCGGCACCTGAACGGCCGCCTCGCCCCGCACATCGACCCCCGGCTCGTCGCCGCCCACCTCGTGGACCTGTTGCGCGAGCACGGATGGCGGCCCATCCCCCGCCCCGAACCCATCACCGCCCAAGGCCCCGGCGCCCCACCCACCCGCGAATGGCGCGAGGTCGCCGACCGCATCCGCAACCGGCAGGAGGACCCCCGATGACCGACTACGTCGAGACCTACAACGACTTCTGGCGCGAGATCGTCGAGAACCCCGACGGCACCCTCAACCGCGACCAGGTCATGCGGGAACTGTACGACTACCGGGTCGTCATGGAGGAGGTCTCCAAGGCGTACGGCGAGGTCACCGGCGGGCTCCTCTCCAAGCCGAACACCGCCGCCCACCACATTGTCGCGGCCGTCGAGGAGCGTATCGAGGCCGTGATCCGGGCGGTGCGCGAGCAGGTCGCCGAAGAGTTGCGAGCGGACGCCGATGCCCACCGGCGGGTCGTCGAGCGCAAGCCGTCCGAGTACGACAAGGTGCGCCTCGCCCGCGCCCGGACGCTGGAGGACGCCGCGTCCCGCATCACCCGCTGGAACGCGTCGTGAGCCCGATCCCGTGGCCGCTGATCGGCCGCCGCGACCCCTACGCCGGCGTCACCGCGCCACCCGTCCGGCTCTACCAGCGGCCCGCGCCGGAGGTGACGCTCCCCGTCGCGGACGACCACGAGCACGCCGTCATGCGCCGCCACCACCCGTGGCTCCGGCGCGAGGAAGACGTGATCCTCACCCGCCTCGCGCGGCTGACCGACCTGCACGACCCATGGGAGGCCGCCGTCCGCATGTTCACCGACGAGCCGAAGGAGAGCCTGTGAAGCACCACGTGACCGGTGAGATCGACATCTACCCCGTCGGCCTGCTCGCCGACCTCCAGCGCCTCGTTCACGGCGCCGAACCCCTCCGGCAGCGCCTCGCCCGTTTCCGGCGCGACCTGCGCTACCCCATCGGCCGCGCACGCGAGCGGAAGTGGCGCGCGGTGACGAGCTACCTCAACGGCTACCTCGCCGAGCCCCGCGACTGGCCGGACGGCCTGACCCGATGCGGCACCGGCTGGACGCGTGGCCGGGCCTATCGGGACCTGAACCGCCGCGTCGCCGCCACGAAGGAGGCCCGGTGATCCACCGCTACCTGCCCGCGCTGCTCGCCCGCTGGGTCGACCGGTCGCAGTGGCCGAACCTCACTGCCGTGAACCCGACGGTCGGCCGCGCCGGTGACGACCACTGGCTGATCTTCGGGGTCGGGCGACGGTGGCGGAAGGGCTACCTGGTCAAGCTCACTACCGAGGACGTTGAGGCGCTCGCGGAGAACCTCGCGCGGAATGTGGAGGACGCGAAGCGGTGGCGCGTTTTGCAGGGTCCACCGCCGGTGCATGTGGGCGGGAACGCGGAGGACTGCCCGGCGTGCGCGTTGGTGCCGTCGGCGGAGATTCCGTACCCGTGGCACTGCCCCGGCCCCGAGGAGGCCCGGTGATCTGCAAGCCGTGCGCCGAGATGGCCGACTACGTCACCGCCCACGAACTGAACGAGGGCCACCCGCCGGAGGTGTGCCGCGACCACGACCGCGAGATCCGGGCGTGCGGGTGTCAGCACCGCCCGCCGCAGCAGACCCCGCCGCAGGACCCCGATACGCCCCTGGAGGACGCGTGAGCCCCAACCCCAACCCCGAGATCACCCCGAGCCGCTCCGAGCCCGCACAGGCGATCTCAGACGCGTGCGGCGCATCCACCCTCGGCCCCGTCGCAGGCATCCACATCGGTCCCTGCGTCCTCGCGGCAGGGCACGACGGCCCCGTCCACCAGGACGCGCACGGCAGGCAGTGGGCCGGGCTCGTCGGCCGCCCGCCGGAACCCCAGCAGGACGTGCCCACGCTCCGCGACCGGCTCGCTGACGCGCTCGACCACGGCGGCTCCTCGACCGAGACCGACCGCCTCGCCCGCTACGCCATCGCGGACGCGGTGCTGCCCATCGTCGAGGCCGCCATCGAGCGTGCCGAGCAGAGGTACAAGGGCATCGCCGAGGGCTACGCCATCGAACTCCGCGACCTCATCACCAAACTCGGGCAGACCGAGGACATCCTGCGCATCGCGCACGACACCTCCAACGCGTCCGAACGTGAACGTGCCCGCGCCGTCCAGCGCGCCGAGCAGGCCGAGCGGGAGCGACACGAGGCCGAGGCCGCCGTGCAGCGGGTGCGGGCGTTCTTCGAGGACATGCGCACCTGGTGCAGCCCCTACGGCGTCGCCGCCGACTACGCCAAGCGCGGCCTCGAAGTCCTCGACCAGTCGGAGGCGGCGCCGTGAGGTTCGAGACGTTCTGGCGCGCCCTCCTCGCCACCTACCTCGTCGTCGCCCTCCTCTACGCCATCGCCCACACCGCCCTGGAGATCGCCCGATGAGCACCAACTACTACCTCCGCATCCCCGCCTGCCCCAACGCCTGCGAACACTGCGGCCGCAAGCAGGAGATCCACCTCGGCCAGAACGCGGGTGGATGGCGGTTCCTCCACCGCGCCTACCGCGAATACCAGCCCGTCGGCGTCGACTTCCCCGTGGTCGACCGCGCCTCCTGGCTGCGGCTGCTGACGCTCGGCGACATCTACGACGAGTACGGCGACCACGTGACCCGCGAGGACCTCATCGCCCGCACCGAGGCCGCGCAGGAACGCCGACCGCGCGGCGACTACGGCACCTACAACTTCCTTGCCAACGGCTACGACTTCAGCGACGGGGACTTCTGCTGATGACCGACATCTGCGTCCAGCCGCACAAGGACGACCACCCCGCCCTCCCGGCATTGAGGTTGTGCGCGGGCTGCTACTACGGGCTCCGCGGCCACATCAAGGCCCTCCCCCGCCTCCACGCCGACCTCGGCGGCCACCTGTCCGCCCCCGCCGTCGTCACCACCGTCAGCAACGGCCCCAGGGCCGCCCAAGACGGCGACCGTGATCCGCTCGTCATCGCCGAAACCCGCTCACCCATCAACCCCGCCGTCGCCGAACTCCGCGACCAGATCCGCCACGACCTCGTGTGGTGGACCGTCTACGTCGCCGACCAGCGCGGCTTCAAACTCCCCGACAACGACCTCCGGCAGATCGGCGTCTGGCTGTGGCGGCAGATCGACTGGATCGCCGCATCCCTGCCCGCCGCCGAGGAATGCCCGCCCGTCATGAAGGCGCTCGCAGGCCGGGCCCGCGCCATCCTCCAGCCCAGCGGAGCCAAGCGGATCAAGATCGGGCCGTGCCGCGAGGTCCTCGAGGACGGCCCGTGCGGCGGCACCCTGTACGCCACCTGCCGGGCCGAGGACGACCCGCGGCCGTCCGCCATCTACTGCGGCGAATGCGACTTCGAGGCGGGCCCCGAATCGTGGCGGCGGTTCGGCCGCGACTACCTCAAGGAGGCGGGATGACCCGCATCACGCGAACCATCGGCGCCGCACTCGCCGCCGCCACCCTGCTCGCCCTCACCCTCACCGCCGGCGGCACACACAAGCAGCGCGTCCAGCTCGCCAAGCTGTCCTCGTTGCCCGCAAGCCAGCCGCTCGGCATCGACCCGCCGGCCGGGGACTACTACAGCTACGCCCCGTCCGTCGTCGAGCAGGGCGACACCCGGCACGTGTTCTACTGCGGCAACGCGGTGTCCGGCCGGTTCGGCGACCACGTCATGCTGTCGATCGGCGCCCGGCAGCCGGACGGGTCCTGGGACTACGGGAAGCCCCGCATCGCGTTCGGCCCCACCAGCGACCTGGTGTGGGCGAACTACCACACCTGCGACCCGGAGCTGATCCGCGGGTCCTTCACGTGGGGCGGCAAGACGTACCCGTGGGCGATGTTCTTCACCGCCTACGGCTGCGGCGTCCAGGTGCGGCCGTGCCCGGAGGAGCACATCTACCCCAACCAGCTCGGTGTCGCGTTCGCCGACACGATCGGGGCGGGGCCGTCCGGGTGGCGGATCTACCCGCAGCCGCTCATCGGGTACGGGATGGAGTTCGGGACGTGCGAGCCGCGCGCGTACTGCATCGGGCAGCCCGCCGTCACCTCGATCGACGGCGCGGGCAGGCTGATGCTCTTCTACCAAGGCTGGGGAGGGTTCGTGTGGCGGGACGTGAACCTCGCCGACATGGGCGCCCCCGTGATCGGGGAGCGGCGGTACCTGCCCGCTGAGGGCCTGCCGGACTGGCTGCACAACGCGTCCCTCGTGTACGACCCGGCCCTGGACCGGTTCTGGGGCGTGTACGACACGGGCGTCACGAACAAGCAGCCGTACGGGGTGCCGGTGCAGACGGACACGTCCATCGTGTCGATCTCGGCGAGCGACTTGTGGAGCAATACGGGTTCGTGGCGGCTGGAGGAGACCGTCACCGGCGCGCACTCGGGGTTCGCGTTCAACCACAACGCCGGGCTCGCCAGGACGGTGTACGGGCGGCCTGCGCCGGGGCCGGTGCTGGAGGTCGTGCACGCCGTCGCGCACGCCCGCTCGAGCGGTGCGGGCGGGTGGGGCGAGTGGACGTACCGGCTGTGGTCCACCACGTACTCGCTGCCCGCGACGCAATGAGCAGGCGCGAGCAGCAGCAGAAAGGCAGGATGGTGGCATGACGTGGAAGCCTGCGGACGGGAGCCTCTCCTACGCCTACATCCGCGAGCTGGAGCAAGACGTCTACGGCGAGTGGTTCACCGTGGACGACCTGCCGGGCGGTGAGCGCGAGATCGAGCGATTGAGACCGATCAAACTCGCCCGCGCCTACGAGATCGCCGAGTCGGGCGAGGTGTCATGAGCGACCTGGTGGAGTTCCTCCGGCAGAGGCTGAATGAGGACGAGCAGGCAGCGCGGTCGGCCATGGTCGCTCTGGGGGCCGAGAATGGCATGCCGTCTTGGCCGGACTATCAGACCTATGACACCCCCGAGATCGACACGGCGCAGGACTATCTGACCCGATTCCAGCCCGCCCGCGTGCTGGCCGAGGTCGAGGCCAAGCGGCGGATCATCGAGGAGCACGCGCCCACACCGACGCCCGGCGGCCTCAGCCCGCTCTACTGCGGCACCGGCGAAGCATGGTCGCACCTGGACGGCTCATGCGTCACCCTGCGGCTGCTCGCACAGGGCTACCGGCACCGCGACGGCTGGCGAAAGGAGTGGGCGACGTGACGCAGCGTCTCAGCACCGAGCAGGCCGCCGCCCACTACGGCACGCCGAGCGGCGCCATGGACGCCGACCGTGCGGCAGAGGTGGCCCGCGTCTACCGGGCAGCCGCACGCACCGGACACGGGCCAACGAAAGCCGTAGCCGCACACTTCAAGGTCTCCCGAGCCACGGCAGGGCGCTGGGTCGCACACGCACGCCACACCGGCCTCCTGAAAGACGAACCCCGCCGAAACCCCAAGGCCCTAGCTGTGGCGCAAGCACTCGGGGTTCCGTACGAGGACCTGTGCCGCGCCATCCGCGACCATGCGGGCGGCGACCTCAGGGTCACCGATACCCACCCCGCTTTGGGTGCTGACGTGGGAGAATGATCAGGTACAAGAGACCCCGGCGGGTGCTGGTAACACCCCCGGGGCGCGGCCAACCTGAGAGAGCAGGTCGACATGGCGAATGGTAGGGCACGAGCCCGTCTCACCGGCGGGCAGGTGGACCCTCTCCTGAACTACCGCCCCGGCAGATCCGGGTCACGGCACCCGATCGTCAACCAGATCCTCGAAGAGTTCGACCCCGACACCCCCGGCGTGGCGGGCGGCCTTCTCCGACTTCGGAAGCTGAAGGAGTACGGCGCCGAGATCACGATCGACGTCGCACGGGCCTGTATCCGAGAGAGCATCGCCCGCGCGGAGATCATCGACCGCGTCCGCAAGAAGCGGGACGAGCGCGCGCAGAGCCCCCTCGTCTACTACATGCGCCTCGGCGACCTAGTGAAGATCGGGTGGACCACCAACCTCAAATCTCGGCGAGAGGCCATCAACCCGCAGGAGGTCATGGCCACCGAGCCCGGCAACGACAAGGTCGAGCGGCAGCGCCACAAGCAGTTCGCTGACCTCCGCGTTCACGGGGAATGGTTCCGCCTGGAGTCGCCGCTTACCGAGTGGATCGACCAGCTCAAGGCCGCGTACGGCGAGGAGAAGGACGTGGACGACCGCGACATGATCTCCACCAAGGACGCCACCAAGATTTACGGTGTGCCCTACAGCAAGCTCCGCCTGTGGGCCAACGAGGGACGCATCTGCGAGCCCGAGCGGCGCGGCCGGGAACTGTTCTGGGACGCCGCCGAGATCGAGCAGATCAAGGACATCCTCGGCGACCGGAAGCACTTCCCGCGCGGCAGAACTTGCGGGCGTCTCCAAACTCAGGTCTAATCGTGTAACTAGCTGAGGTGTCTCCTCAGCAGTCATGGACTTCCGAAAGGGCCCGGCCACCGGTCGGGCCTTTCGCATGTAGACCACCGCCAGGTGGACCGGGGGTACAGCGGGCGGGGACTGCGAGGGCCCCGCCCGCCACCCCGACCACACCCGGCCAACACCCCCAACCCACTCCCCCACCCCCGCCGAACCGGGGAACATGCCGCGCATGAGCGACGACGACGAGGACAAGCGCGGGGAAGACACCGAGACCCTCAAGGTCATCATCGGCATCCTCGTCCTCCTCCTGGTGCTCTTCGCCTGCAACACCGCCAACGACGACGACCCCGCGCCACCCCCCGGCGTCGAAGGCCCCGACATCTGCTACGGGCGAGGCGGCGCCACCGCCTGCTGACCGGGAGGTGACCGTGGGCGCCCACGCCGGACGCAAAGGCCGAACCTGGCGCCGCGTACGCGAACGCGTCCTCACCGACCACGGCGGCATCTGCTGGATCTGCGGACACCCCGGCGCCGGCAGCGTCGACCACGTCATCCCCCGCGTGCATCTGCTCGCCACCGGCCGGGACCCCGAGGACCCCAGCAACCTCCGCCCAGCCCACGGCGCCCTGTCCCGCTGCGAGACGTGCGGGCAGGCGTGCAACGAGGTGAAGGGCGCACGCGAGCATGTGCCGAGGGCGCAGGGGTCGCGGGCCTGGTGACGGAGCGGTGCGCCGCCCACCCCGCCGCGCATCACGCATCGTGACATCGATTGAGTCTCGTTGATCAACTCGGGATCGACACTACAGAGCGTGAATCGCAGAGAGTGACCGCCGGAGAGTCGTGATCAACGGGCGTCACGATACGTGAACCCCAAGGCGCAACGCTCTGACCTGCACAAATGCCGCTGACCTGCGAAGATGTCCCGAGTTTTTGAAGATCTGACCTCGGGTGACCCAACCACGGGCGCCCTTTTCTCTCTCCGTCACGGAGAGTAATAGGGGCCGAGTTTGAGTTGACCTATTTAGTGGCGTCACTCTCCGTGACATATCACGCTCCGTGATGCGTCACGGTCCGTGATGGTGACCGTCTCGCTAAAAGGTCGAAGCCAGCTTGGGTCCATTTAGGGAGGCGACCATGATCGATGATCACGCCTCCGCCGACGACACCCCTGCGCTCGAGCGGGCGGTGCGTGCCCAGCTCGCGAAGTGGGGCCTGGAGGGCTCGGCCGAGGGCGCTGCGGCGCTGGACATCGCCGACCGGCTGGCGAACACGGAAGGCCTCCGTCCCGCCGCGGCCGCGATGCTCCACGCGCAACTCCGGACGCTGCTCGCTGACCTGCGGAAACTCGCCCCGCCGGAGGAGGCCGACGACGGTGTCGCGGCGCTGCAGGACGAGTACAACGGGTTGAGGGCCGTGCAGTGACCGCGGTCGCCGAGGATCGACTGGTCATGGGGGCGCGGGAGCCGCGGATCTGCGTGTACCCGGCCGCCGGCCGGTCGGCGGGCAGGCTCGCGGTGGATCTGGCGTTCCGTGCGGGGCTGCGGCTGGACCCGTGGCAGTCGCTGGTGCTGGAGCGGTCGCTCGGGGTGGAGCCGGATGGCCGCTGGTCGGCGTTCGAGGCCGGGCTGATCGTCGCACGCCAGAACGGCAAGTCGGCGATCTTCGAGGCGCGGATGCTGGCCGGGCTGTTCCTGTTCGGCGAGGAGCTGATCCTCTACAGCGCGCACGAGTTCAAGACCGCGGGCGAGATCTTCAGGCGGGTGCTGGCGCTCATCGAAGGTACTCCTGACCTGCGGAAACGCGTGAAGAGCGTGGCGCGGAGCAAGGGCGAGGAGGGTATCGAGCTGCTGCCGAGCCCGCAGTGCCCGCGCGGGCAGCGTCTGCGGTTCGTGGCCCGTTCGACGAACTCCGGCCGCGGCTTCAGCGCGGACTGCACGATCTGGGACGAGTGCCAGAACCTCCCGGACGCGTCGGTGGACGCGATGATGCCGACGCTGCTGGCCCGCCCGAATGCGCAGCTCTGGTACGGCGGCAGCGCGCCGGACAAGGATTTGGCGCCGTGTGAGCAGATCACGCGGGTGCGGCGCCGTGCCCTGGGCGACGAGCCGGGGCGGTTGGCGTTCTTTGAGTGGTCGGCGGAGTTGTGCACGGACCTGTGCGGCTCGGGCTGCAGCGCGCACGACGATCCGGCGGACCCGATGACGTGGGCGGCTTGCAACCCGGCGCTCGGCTCGGGCCGGGTGACGGTCGAGGGCGTCGCGAAGATGCACGCGTCGATGAGCCCGCGGGGGTTCGCGCGGGAGCTGTTGTCCGTGGGGAACTACCCGTCGGAGTCGGGCGGGTGGGACGTCATCTCGGAGGCGGCGTGGGATGCGACGGCCGACGCCGGCTCGGAGGCGCTGGATCCGGTGGCGTTCGCGGTGGACGTGACGCCGGACCGGTCGGCGGCGTCGATCGCGGTCGCGGGGCGGCGTGCGGACGGTCTGCTGCATCTCGAGGTGGTCGACCATCGGCCCGGTACGCGCTGGGTGGTGGAGCGGGTGAAGACGCTGATCGAGCGGTGGTCGCCGTGTGCGGTGGCGCTGGACGCGGGCTCGCCCGCCGGGTCGCTGGTGGCGGACTTCGAGGCCGCGGGGATTGAGTTGCTGACGCCGCGGGCGCGTGATGCGGCGGCGGCGTGCGGGGCCTTGTACGACGCGGTGGTGCGTCCGGCTGAGGCGGATGAGGACTGGTGCCCGGCGGTGCGGCATGTGCCGCATCCGGGCCTGTCGTCGGCGCTGGCGGGTGCTGCACGGCGTCCGCTGGGTGATGCGTGGGCGTGGGACCGGCGGGGCGTGTCGGTGGACATCTCGCCGCTGGTGGCGGTGACGCTCGCCAGGTGGGCGCATGTGAGTTCGGCGACGGTGGAGTACGACGTATTGGAGAGCGTCTGGTGAGGTGGCCGTGGAAGCGGCGTGCCGAGGAGCGCGCCATCACGTCGGTGCCGTGGGATCAGGGCGGTCCGGCCGGCACGTCCCGCGTGGATGTGGATCGTGCGCTCAGGCTGGCGCCGGTGTATGCGGCGGGGCGTCTGCTGGCGTCGTCGGTGGCGGCGCTGCCGCTGCAGACGTATCAGCGGCGCGGCGGTGCCCGGGTCAAGCTGGAGTGGGTGCCGGAGTTGTTCTGGCGCCCTTCGGTGCAGGGGACGCTGTACGACTGGGTGTTCCGGGCGGTCGCGAGCATGGTGTACCGCGGAAACGCAGTCGGGTTGGTGACGGCGCGGGACGAGTTCGAGTTCCCGACGATGGTCGAGTGGCTGAACCCGGATCAGGTGCACGTCCAGGACGATCAGATGTTCGGGCCCGGCTCGTTCACGAACCCGATCTGGTACTACCAGGGCCGGGTCGTGCCGACCGAGGACATCGTGCACATCCCGTGGTTCACGCTGCCTGGCCGGGTGTGGGGCCTGTCGCCGCTGGCGGCGTACGCCGCGAGCGTGAACGTGGGCCTGTCGGCGCAGCAGTTCTCCGAGCAGTGGTTCGACGCGGGCGGTACGCCGCCGGGGACGTTCCGGAACTCGGAGAAGAAGGTCGACCAGGCCGACGCGAACATCATCAAGGCCAGGTTGACGGCGGCGATCAGGTCGCGGCAGCCGATCGTGTTCGGCAACGACTGGGAGTACACGCCGATCTCGGTCAGCCCGAACGAGGCGCGGTTCATCGAGACGATGCGGCTCGGTGCGACGCAGATCGCGTCGATCTACGGGATTCCGCCGGAGATGATCGGCGGCGAGTCCGGCGCGTCGATGACGTACGCGAACACCGAGATGCAGCAGATCCAGTTCTTGCAGACGTGCCTGCTGCCGTGGCTGACCAAGCTCGAGGGTGCGCTGAACCTGCTGCTGCCCCCGAGTCAGTACGTCCGCTTCAACGCGGACGCGCTGATCCGCGCGGACTCGCAGACGCGGTGGGCGAACTACAAGACGGCGCGCGAGATCGGCGTGATGAACCGGGACGAGATCCGGGCGCTGGAGGACATGGCGCCGCTGCCGGACGGCCAGGGCGCCGACTATGAGCCGCTGAGGGCTGCGCAGGCGCCGCGTGCGGTTGAGCGAGGCGAGGGTGAGGGCGCTGTGGTGCCGCTACGTGTTACCGGAAGGACAGGACAGTGACGTACGAGCTGGAGCGCCGGTTCACCGCGGTGCCGGTGGAGGTGCGCGCCGACGGCGAGCGCCGCAGGATCGGCGGCTACGCGTCGATCTTCAACAGGTACTCGCAGAACCTGGGCGGGTTCGTCGAGGTGGTGGAGCGCAGCGCGTTCAACAAGAGCCGCGGCGACGGCTGGCCGGACGTGATCGCCCGCTACAACCACGACGACAACATGCTCCTGGGCAGCACGGGCGGCGGGACGCTGAACCTCAGCGTGGACGAGACCGGGCTGACCTACGACGTGGAGCCGCCGGCGTCGCGCTCGGACATCGTGGAGCTGGTGCAGCGCGGTGATGTCCGCAAGTCGAGCTTCGCGTTCCGGGTGATGCCGGAGGGCGACGAGTGGGGCGTCAACGACCAGGGGTTCCCGACCCGGCGGCTGCACAGCGTGCAGCTCATCGACGTGGCGCCGGTGAACGTCCCGGCCTACACCGACACGTCCGCGGGGCTGCGGTCGCTGGCCGAGCATGTGGGCGCCGAGGTGGAGGAGGTCCGCAGCATGGCCGAGGCCGACGAGCTGCGGAAGTTCTTCGTGCGGACCGACAACCGGGGCAAGCCGGTGAAGCCGGTGAAGCGCACGTTCGGGCCCGCGGCCGCAGCGGCGCTGCTGGCCCGCAAGTCCGACCCCTGGGCGTAGCCCGGGTGGATTCCAGGAGCCTCCGGCAGGCATCAGCCACCGGGGGTCGTCCTGCCCTGCGGTAGCGCAGGCCCGGGGACGAGCAGTGTCGTCGAGCCCGCCGGGTGACAGCGGGTCGGGGTAGCCATCCAGCACCTCGCAGCCGATACGAGCACGAGCACGAGAAGGAGGTCTCGCCGTGAGCGAGATGGTGAAGAGGCTGCGGGAGCGCCGGGCCAACGTCTGGGAGGAGATGAAGGGGATCGCCGACCGTGCGGCCGACGAGAACCGGAACTTCTCCGCCGAGGAGCAGGGCACCTGGGACGGCCTGAACGGCGAGCTGGAGAAGCTCGACACCCGCATCAAGTCCGCCCTCGACGTCGAGGAGCGCGCCAAGCAGGCCGACGAGGCGTTCGAGCGGATCGCGGGCAAGCCCGCCGAGCAGGGCGCGCAGCAGCGCGGGAGCGACGACTCCGAACTCCGGGCGTTCCTGCGCGGCGAGGGCCCCCGCGAGTACGTCGTGCAGCCGACCGGCCGCGTCGACTTCCGGGACCTGTCGAAGCTGACCGCCGCGGCGGGCGGCAACACCGTCCCCACGTCGTTCTACGACCGGCTGGTCGCGCACCTGATCGAGACGAGCTCGATCCTGCAGTCCGGCGCCACCATCCTGAACACCGCGTCCGGCGAGTCGATCCAGGTCCCCAAGACCACGGCGCACTCGACCGCGGCGATCGTGACCGAGGCCGCGGCGATCGGCGAGTCCGACCCGGCGTTCGGGCAGGTCACCCTGGGCGCTTTCAAGTACGGCACCCTCATCCAGGTGTCGCGGGAGCTGCTGAACGACACCGGCGTCGACCTCGAGGGCTACCTCGCCATGCAGGCGGGCCGGGCGCTGGGGAACGCGTTCGGTGCGCACGCCATCACCGGCACCGGCTCGTCGCAGCCGCGGGGCGTCGTCACCGACGCGACCGTGGGCGTCACGGGTCCGACGGGCACGGCGACGTCGTTCGGGTCGCAGTCGACGGCCGGTGAGGGCGCGGACCTGCTGATCGACCTGTTCCACTCCGTCATCAGCCCGTACCGGATGAGCCAGGCGTGCCGGTGGATCATGGACGACACCACCGCGGGCGCCGCCCGGAAGCTGAAGACGACCGACGGCCAGTACATCTGGCAGCCGTCGGTCGTGGCGGGCACTCCGGACACGATCCTCGGCAAGCCGGTCCTGACGGACCCGAACGTCGCGGCCCCGGCCGCGAACGCCAAGTCCGTCATCTTCGGCGACATGAGCCAGTACTTCGTCCGCCTCGCGGGCGGGGTCCGGTTCGAGCGGTCCGACGAGTTCGCGTTCAACAGCGACCTTGTCACCTTCCGCGCGCTGATGCGGGCGGACGCCGCCCTGGTCGACCTGACCGGGGCCGTGAAGGTGTTCCAGCACAGCGCGAGCTGAGCACGACGGGCGGGGGCTGTCGGTCAGGCGCCCCCGCCCGCCGGCCAGGAAGGAGACGTGATGTCGACGTATGACGAGATCAGCGTGACGAAGTCGATCTCGCCGCTGGTGCGGACGGACGGCACGGTGAACGGGACCTCGGTGGACACGGTGGTGTCCGGTGGGATGCAGGACGCGGTGCTGCTGGTGACGTCCGGGGCGGTGACCGATGGGTCCCACGCGGTGACGGTGGAGGAGTCGGCGGACGGGTCGACGGGCTGGGCGGCGGTGGCTGCGGACCGGCTGCAGGGCGACCTGCCGACGGTGGAGAGCGCCGACGACGACACCGTGTTCATGACGGGCGTGCGGCCGTCGCAGCGGTATCTGCGGGCGGTGATGGTCACGACGGGCGCGACGACGGGCGCGGCGATCTCCGCGGCGTTCATCCTCGGCCGCCCGCGCACCAAGCCGGTCAGCCACTGAGGGGGATGACGTGAAGGTCCGAATGAAGGTGGCGGTCAGCGGTACCCGCAATGGGCGCCCATGGCCACACCCGGGCGAGGTCGTCGAACTGTCGGACGCCGAGGGCGCGGACCTGTGCGCGTCAGGTGTCGCGGAGCCGGTGGCGGAGCGGCCGGTGGAGACGGCGACCGCGCCGGAGCCGGAGAAGCGCGACGACGCCGACGCCGGCGAGCGGAAGCCGCAGCAGCGGCGCACGCAGTCCCGCAAGCGGAGCTGAGGTGTACGACCTCGGCGCGGTGGTGCCGCTGACGCTCACCGTGCGGGACTCCACGGGCAACCTCGCCGATGCGGGGTCGGTGTCGGTGACGGTGACGCTCCCCGACGGCGCCACCGTCGTTGAGGGCCCGGTCACCTCGACGACGACGGGCGTGTACGAGTACGGGTACGCGACGACGGCGGCGGGCCGGCATGTGGTGCGGTGGGTCGCGACCGGCGTCAACGCCACGGCGAGCACCGACATGTTCGACGTGCTGGCCGCCGACCCGGGTCAGATCGTCAGCCTGTCGGACGCGAAGAAGCATCTGAACATCCCGGCGACGTCCACCACGGACGACGCGGAACTGCGGGACTTCGTGCTTGCGGCGACGGCGGTGGTGGAGCGGTACGTGGGCGCGGTCGCGCGCCGCGAGCATGTCGAGACGTTCGACGGTGGCCGCCCTGACCTGGTCCTGTCGCATGCCCCGGTGCTGTCGGTGTCGGCGGTGGTCGAGGACGGCGAGACGGTGGCCGCGTCCGGGTATGCGCTGGACGCGCCGTCGGGGGTGCTGCGGCGGGTGCTGGCGGGTGCCGGGTCCTGCTGGCGCGGTGGTGTCGGCGGCGTGGAGGTCACCTACCTGGCGGGCCGTACGAGCGTTCCGGCGAACGTGTCCCGCGCGGCGCTGATCATCGTCAAGCACATGTGGGACACGCAGCGGGGTTCGGGCGGGTCGCGGCCGCTTCTGGGCGAGTCGGAGGCCGTGGCGCTGAATCCGGGCGGGACCGGCTACGCGATCCCGTACCGGGCGCTGGAGTTGCTGGGCGAGCCGGTGGCGGGGGTGGCGTGACATGGCGGCATCGACGGTCCCGGCGGCACTGGACGCGCTCGTGGGCGGTCTGCGGACGACGCTGCCAGACGTGCAGGTGGTCGACGGGCCGCCGCTCACCACGAACCCGGACGTGATCTGCGTCGGTTTCTCTGGCGTGCCCGGTGAGCCTGCCGTGGAGTCGACCCGGACTCGCGAGCAGCTGGCGCGGGAGCCGGACCGCGAGTCCTATGACATCGCGTGCCTGGCGTCGTCGTGGTCGGGTGCGACCGACCCGAAGCCGGTCCGGGACCGGGCGTACGAGCTGCTGGACGCGGTCGCGGCCCGACTGGGCGCCGATCCGACGCTGGGCGGCGCCGTGATGTCGACCCGGGTCAGCGCCGAGTCGCTGATCCCTGAGCAGACCGACCAGGGCGCGGTGGCGACGGTGACCTTCACGGTGCACGTCGACGCGTTCGCACGTCGATAAGGAAGGCATTCATCATGGCTTTGACCAGCCGTGTCTCTTTGGAGCTGCTGGCGACGCTGACCGGCTCGGCGGACTTCGGGGCGCCGTCGTCGCGGCCGCGGTTCTCCCGGCAGATCGATCTGACGTCCGGGACGGGCGCGGGGCAGGCGGACGTGATCTGGACGGACCAGCGGACGCTCGCCGCGTCCGCGTCGGAGGATCTGGACCTGGCGGGCAGCCTGACGGACGTGCTCGGCGCGACGGTGACGCTCGCCCGGGTGAAGGTCCTGTACGTCGCCGCGAGTTCGGCGAACAGCAACAACGTCGTGCTCGGTGCGGCCGCCAGCAACGCGTGGGCGGGGCTGCTGAACGCGACGGGAACGGTGACGCTGCGGCCGGGGCAGGTGCTGCTGACGGCGGTGACGGACGCGACCGCGATGGCGGTGACGGCGGGCACCGGTGACCTGCTGGCGGTCGCCAACTCCGGTGCCGGGTCGAGCGTCACCTACGACATCGCGGTGATCGGGGCGTCGGCCTGATGTCCAAGCTCGCTCACGCCGGACGAGTCCCACGGGCGCTCATCACGCAGTTCGCGCGCGACCTCGGCTTCGACCCCAACGAGGTTCAGTCCGTGGCCCTCGATGGCAAGTCGGTCACTGTCACCTCCTACCTCCTGTGCGAATGCCACGGTGCGCGCTACTCGCCCGACGGCGCGAGGGGAGTCGCAACGGTGACCACGGAGGTCGAAGTGGTCGACGACGAACAGGAGGGTGCCTGATGCGCGCCACGATCTCCCGCAGCGAACTGCACGCGTTCGTGCGGACGCTCGGCGGCGATCCGGACGACACCCTCCGCGTCGAGATCGTCCCTGACGGCGTCACCGTCACCACCTACACGCGGGACGAGCAAGGCCGCCGCGTCGTGGCCGACGGTGACCTCGCCACTGAGGTCGCGACGATCGCGATCGTCGGGGACGGCGACGCCGACACGGTCCGGATGCGGCACCCCGGCATCGGCCGCGAGGTCGACGTCCCGGCGTCCGCGGTCGGTCATCACGCCGTCGCCGGGTGGGAGGTCGTCCCGCCGCCGGCCGAGCAGAGCGCCGCCCCCGAAAGCGACGCAGTCATGACCGCGCTGAAGGCCGAGTCCGCCAGCGTCGAAGAGCAACCCACCACCGAGCCCAAGAAGTCGCCGCGTCGGCGCAAGAACCCTGAGGAGGAGTCGTGACGGCGTCGAGCATCAACGCGTCCACGCGGTACATCAACAAGGGCGTCACCAAGTGCTACTGGGTGCCGACCATCGCCGACATCGACGCGCCGACGCGCGTGGAGCTGGACGCGGGCACCGACCTGTCCAACGAGGTCCAGGAGATCGAGGGCTGGCTGGTCGCGTCCGAGTCGGTGGAGACGCCCGACCTCGGCCGAACGTTCACCGCCTCGATCCCGGGGTCCACGTCGGCCGACGACTCGTCCATCACCATGTACGCCGACATCGGCGGCACCGACGCCCGCGACCTCATGCCGCGCGGCACCAACGGGTTCGTCGTGTGGATGGACGGCGGCGACGTCGCCGGCCGGACGATGGACGTGTTCCCCGTCCGCGTCGGCTCGGTCGGCAAGAACAGGTCGGTGGACGACGACCCCGCGTCGCTGACGATCAACTACAACATCACCAGCGAGCCCAGCGAGAACGTCGCGATCCCGGCCTGATGCCCGGCCGGAACTTCGTGACCGTGTCGGGTCGGCGGGAGCTGGCCCGACTCGCCCGCGACATCCGCGCCCTGGAGGATGGCCGCGGCATCAACGACGAGTTGCGCAGTGAACTCGCTGACGTAGCCCGGCCGCTGGTGCTGGCGGTGCGTGCGTCGATCCGCTCCATCCCGTCGAGGGGTCAGTCGGCGCGGATGGGCCGCCGGTCGCTGCGGTCGAAGATGGCCGCAGCAACCGAGTACAAGGTGCGCACGACGCGCCGACCGGGCGTGATCGTGTGGGTGAACCCGCGGCGGATGCCGCCCGGAGAGAACAACCTGCCCGGCTACATGGACGGGCAGCCGCCGTTCCACCGGTGGCGGCACCCGGTATTCGACAGGCCGGACAAGCGCACCACGTGGGTGCAGCAGCGACCCCACCCGTACTTCGACCGTGCGACCCGTGGCGCCGGGAGGGCCGCGGAGCGGGCGGCGGAGCGGGTCATGGACTACATAGCAGACAGGATCGAGCAGGGATGACCACGAGCAAGGCACGGCCGTCCGACGACCAGCCGTTCGACTTCAACCTCGACGCCGTGAAGGTCGAGGGCGAGCTGCGGCCGTTCCGGTTCCACTTCGGCGGCAAGCGGTGGGAGATGGCCCACCGCGAGACGCTCGACCAGATCGTCCTGCTGGAGGCGATGGAGTCCGGCGGTGAGGCCGCGGCGACCCTTGCGAGCCTGCGCGCCGCGATGGGCGACGAGCAGTGGGATCGGTTCCGCAAGCTGGGGCTGAAGAGCTCCCAACTGACCCGCCTGTCGCAGGAGTACGACAAGTTCTGCGGCACGGAGCCGGGGGAATCCGGGGGCTCTACCGGCTCCTGAGGGAGCACGGTGGGGCCGTCGACTTCGACCTCCGCAGCCAGTGGCCGGGCTACCGGCTACGGGACCTGTGGGATAGCGACTCGGCGCGGCTCACGCACCGCGAGCTGATCGAGTTCGTGCGGCACCTGCCGCGGGACTCGGCGACGGCGCGGGCCATCCTCGGGCCGGCCGCCGAATGGACCGACGACACGCATCTGCTGGCGCACCTGGTCGACCTGACCTCGGGCGCGAACTGGCAGCGCGGCGGCGGCAAGGGCTCCAAACCCAAGCCGCTGAAGCGCCCACGTCCCTCGACCTGACAACTTCATCAGTGGATGCGGGGGTGGTGTCGTGGCGCGCTCGGTGATGCTGAACTTGATCGGCAACAACCAGACGTCGCAGGCGTTCCGTGCCGCGGCCGACGATGCCGACCGGCTGTCCGACCGCCTCGGCCGCGCCGAGGTGTCCAGTGCCCGGACCTCCAAGACGTTCGCGGCGCTGACCGGCCGGACCGCGACGCTGGCGTCGGCGCTGCTGACGGTCGCGCCGGCCGCGGGCGCGGCGGGCGCGGCGGTGGTCGCGGGTGCGGGCGCGATGACGGCGGCGTTCGGTGCCGCGACGGTGGCACTGGGCGCGTTCGGGCTCGCCGCCAAGTCGCAGTTGGCCGGTGTCGGGAACGTGTCCGACGCGTGGACGAAGGCGCGGGAGGCCGCCGTCCAGTACGGGGCGGGGTCCAAGGAGGCGGCCGAGGCCACCGCCGCCTACAACAAGCAGCTCGCGGCGCTGCCGCCAGCGACGCGGGAGACGGCGAAGGCGTTCATCGGGCTGCGTAAGGACTTCAAGGCGTGGTCCGACAGCCTGAGCGACGACACGATGCCCGTCTTCTCCAAGGGCATCCACATTCTCCGGCGGGCACTGCCCGCGTTGACCCCCCTAGTGAAGACCGGCGCGGACGCGCTCTGGGACTTCCTGGTCCCGATCGAGCGCGGCGTGAAGCATGGCGGGTTCAAGGACTGGGCGAAACGCGTCAACGAGATCGCCAAGAAGTCGCTGCCGGCGCTGCTGCGGTCGGCGGGCAACGTCGCCAAGGGCATCGGGGGGATCTTCGAGGCGTTCCTGCCGCACGCCCCCGGGATGGCCCGCGGCATCGAGGGCCTCACGGAACGGTTCGCCGCATGGGGCCAGTCGCTGAAGAGCAGCGAGGGGTTCAAGACCTTCATCGACTACGTCCGACAGAACCTGCCCGCCCTGTCCACGACGTTCGGCAACCTCGTGCAGATCGTGGTGAACCTGGCGACGGCGTTCGCGCCGCTATCGGGCATCTCCCTGGAGATCGTCAAGGGCTTCACCGGGATCCTGGCCGCGCTGCCACCCGAGGTGCTCACCCTGCTCGTCGGCGGGTTCGTCGCGTTGACGACCGCGATCCGGATCCTCACCCCGGTGATGCGGGTCCTGAACCTGGTCATGAGGATGAACCCGATCGGGCTGATCGTCACCGCTCTCGGCCTGCTCGTCGCCGGGCTCGTCCTGGCCTACAAGCGGTCGGAGACGTTCCGCCGGATCGTCGACGGCGCCTGGTCGGCCGTGAGCCGGGCGGTGTCGACCGCGTGGCGCGAGTGGATCAAGCCTGCGCTGAGCGGGCTCGCCGACCTGTTCCGCGACGCCTACCAGACCTGGCAGAAGCTGTGGCCCGCCATGGAGCAGCTGCTGACGGAGGTGGCGGCGTTCTTCACCGACACCCTGAAGGGCGCCGTCGACACCGTGGCGGGCGCGTTCGGCGGGCTGGGTGAAAAGGCCACCGAAGCCTCGACGAAGATCTCCGGGGTCGGGCAGGGGTTCGAGTCCACCAAGGAGGACGGCAACTCGTTCCTGTCGTGGTCGACGTTCTTCGGCGGGATGATCGGGCAGATCTTCGGCGGGTTCACCGGCGCTGCGCTCGGCGCGGTGACCGTCCACTTCTGGCCGAAGGTGAAGGGCGCCTTCAAGGACGGGTTCAAGAACATCGGCGGCGACGTGCGCGGCTTCGTCGCGTGGCTGCCCGGCGCCCTCACCCGCGGGCTGACCGACGCGGGCGGCGCCCTGGCCGGCGGGATGCGGCGCCTGCACCGCCGCCTGACCGACGGCCTGCCGCCCCTGCGCCTGTCCTGGCGGTCACACTGGGACTGGGCGAAGACGTTCACGGGCAACGTGATGGACCTGCTCGGCGACGTGACACGGCGCGGGATGCGCGCCATCGCCGGCGCGTTCGACCGCGGGGTCGCCGCGGTCCGCGCAGTTTGGCGGCGGCTGCCGGGCGCGGTGAAGGCGCCCATCAACTGGATCATCAACGAGGGCTACAACGGCGGCATCCGCCGCCTGTGGAACGCGGTGATGGGGTGGTTGAAGCTGCCCGGCGGGCTGCAGCTCGGCCGCGTGCGGGGGCTGGCGCGGGGCGGCACCCTCGCCGACCCGATGCCCGCCAAACCGATGATGACGAACGGCCCGATGGCGATCGTCGGCGAGGGACGGCAAGCCTACCCGGAGTTCGTGATCCCGACGGACCCGAAGTACCGCGGCAGGGCTCAAGCCCTGTGGGCGGCCGCCGGCGGGCACCTGCAGATGCTCGAGCGCGGCGGGGTGCTGGGCTCGGTGCTGGGTGCGGTGAAGAAGGTCGCCGGGAAGGTGTCGGGCATCGCCAAGAGCGGCGTCGACCTGCTCGCCGACCCGAAGGGCGTGTGGGACCGGCTCGCCGCCCGCATGGTCCCCGGGTCGGGGCATCTGGCGAAGGACAAGTGGGGCACCGCCATGTCGAAGGTGGTTCCCCAGATGCTGTCCCGCGCGTGGGGTGCGGCGTCGCAGATCATCAACACGTTCAAGAAGGCGTTCGGCGGCGACGCGCACGGCGTGGTCAAGGCCGCCGCTTCCATGATCGGGCGGGGCGACGACCGCGGCGAGAACAACAACTGGCTCACGAGAATGTGGGGCATGCCCGGGGCGCCGTGGTGCGCGATCTTCGTGTCGGAGGCGATCAAGCAGGCGCGGGCGACCAAGCGGTACAAGGGGTATCCGTCGGCTGCGGTCGCGTCCTATGTAGCGGGCATGCGGCATGTGGGCCGCTCCGAGGGCCGCCCCGGAGACCTGGGCGCCTACCGCGGCACCGGCCACATCAACGTGATCGCCAAGAACCTTGGCGGCGGCGTCTACGAGACGATCGGCGGCAACGAAGGCCCCCGCGTGAAGCGCTCCCGCAGGGGCGGGCAGTCGGCGATCCTGCGGCCGATGGCGCGCGGCGGCGTCCTGGGCGTCTACCGGCAGCGCAACCTCGACCCGGCTGACGACCGGGATCCGCTGCTGCGTGCGCTGCGCGGCGCCCGGGTCGCCACCTACGACAGCGGCGGCATGCTGCAGCCCGGCGCGACCCTCGCGATCAACAACCTGGGCCGCCCCGAACCGGTCTTCCCCAGCCTGGAGGCCGCCGCGGCGTACGGCGGCCGCAGCGGCCCGCTGGTGAACATTGAGGAGGTCGTCGTGAGGGAGCGCGCTGACGTGGATCTGCTGGCCGACCGGCTCGGGTTCACCGTCAGAGCGGCGAGCCTCTGATGCTGACGAGAGTGTCGCTTCAGGACGGCGCCCGGGAGATGGTCCTGCTCCCCCGCCAGTCGGACGGGATTTTCCTGCAGGGACTCAGCGCACCGATGCCCGAGGTGCGGGAGGTCTCCGAGAACCGCACCGAAGACGACGGCGTCCGCGACGAAACGATGCTGTTCGGGTCCCGCGCCGTCAGCATCGAGCTGCTCGTCACCCAGGACCCGCGTGGTGTCGAGGACGAACTGGCTCGCTACCTGCATCCGCGGGTGCGGCCGTTCCTGGTGGTGGAGGACGACGGCTGGTCGCAGGCACGCCGCATCCGGCTGCGTGTCAGCCAGTTCGACAAGCCGCTGGAACTCGACCTGGCGCGGATCGACGCCCGGAAGATCTCGGTGGGGTGGGTCGCGCCGGACGGGATCTGGGAGGCCGATGTCGCCGCCGAGGAGACCGTCGTCGCAGATGTCGACACGTCCGGCGACGGGTTCTCGCTGCCGGTGACGCTGCCGTTGACGCTGACGGCGACGCAGGAGACCGGCGCGTCGCTGCTCACGAATCTGGGTGCGGTGCCCAGTCATTTCACGGCGAAGCTGTACGGGCCGTGCACCGCGCCGAGCCTGGTCAACGAGACCACCGGCGAGGAGATCACGTTCACGTCCGGCCTGACGTTGGCGTCCGGCGAGTACGTGGAGATCGACACGCGGGAGCGGACGGCGAACCTGCTGTCGAACGCAGCGACAACCCGCCTGCACTTGATCGACTTCACCTCTACGTCGTGGTGGCAGTTGCAGCCCGGCCTGAACCAGATCAGATACGCGCCCGCTCCGTCCGAGCCGGGCGCCGCGGCCATCATCACCTACCGGCCCGCATGGCTATGAGGAGAAGCGCATGACGCTGTACCGGCCGCTGTTCATGCAGGCCGCGATGGGCGACACCGAGTTCGAGTACGACGGCCGGGCGCTGCGGTTGATGCTCACCGGCCTGTGGTCGAGCGAAGGCCCGGTCAACAACTCGTTCATCGTGTCGCAGCGCGGCGCGGGCGCGAACATGTCCGTGGACGTGTCCGGCGGGACCGCGGTCGTCACCGGCAACGACGTCAGCTTGCAGGGCACGTACATGTGCGTCAGCGACGCGACGGTGAACGTGACCGTGCCGGCGGCGCCCGCGTCCGGGTCCCGAACGCACCGGATCATGCTGTACGTCAAGGACAAGCTGTACGACGGGACGCTCGCGGCGGACACCTACGAGTTCGCGGTGGAGTTGCAGGAGGACACGGGCTCGGGAACTCCGACGCTGCCGCCGTCGGCGATCAGCCTGGCGCTGGTGACGGTCGCGGCCGGGCAGATCTCGGTGACGGATGCCGACATCACCGACACGCGGATCTCGGGGTTGACGGCGCCGTCGTGGCTGCGGCAGTCGACGGGGGCGGATGACCGGCCCGCGATTCCGCTGTCGGGTGAGCGGGTGTACCGCACCGACCTGGGGTGCATGGAGATCACCGACGGGTCGTCGTGGTTCGAGATCCCGCGCCGGGATGGCGGCGGCAGCGAGTGGTCGACGTACACGCCGACGCTGACGGCGACGTCGAGCAACCCGACGCTCGGGACAGGCTCGACGGCGCAGGGCCGGTACATCCGGTACGGGCGCATGGTGACGTGCACCGCGTGGATTCGGTTCGGGACGTCGGGCGTGAGCGTCGGCAGCGGCTTCTACGAGATCAGCTTGCCGGTGCTGGCGCGGACGCAGACGGTGGGGCGCCGCACCGGGTCGGGCTACCTGTACGACAGCTCGAACGACTACCAGGACGGCGGCTGCTTCATCGACGTCAACGTCCAGGATCGGGTGCGACTGTCGATGAACGGGACGGTCGTCACACCTACCAGCCCGATGGCGTTCGGCGCGAGCGACGAGCTCGGGTTCACCATCACCTACGAGGCGGCGAGCTGATGGCTTTCACGAGCGCGGTCAAGAACGCGATGCTCGACCTGATCGACGAATCCGGCGGCACGGTCCCGATCTCCACGATCAGCCTGCACACCGCCGACCCGGGCAGCGCCGGCACGTCCGAGGTGGTCGGCGGGAGTTACGCCCGACAGTCCGTCACGTGGGGCGCGGCCGCGTCCGGCGTGAAGTCGAACTCGGCCGACCTGGTGTTCAACGTCCCGGCCGGGACGACGGTCACGCACGTCGGCGGCTGGGACGGGTCCACGTTCCGGGGCGGCGGTGCACTCACCGCGTCGCAGGCGTTCGCGACCGCGGGGACGTACACGATCGGCGCCGGCGACCTCGACGCCACCATCTGACCGTGGCGATCACGTTCGTCGGCGCGTCGTCGGCGACGGCGTCGACCGGCACGCTCAACATCAGCTGGCCTGCCGGGATCCAGTCCGGCGACCTGGCGGTGCTGGCGTGGAACGGCGACGATTCGGCGACGTGGACGAACCCGGCGCCGCTCGCGCTGCTGGGGTCGGAGGTGTCGGGCGGGACGCAGGAGTCCCGCGTCTACTACCGGGTGTGCGACGGGATCAATGAGACCGGCTCGCTGTCGCTGACGCAGTCCACGATCAACAAGCAGACCGCGATCATCGTCGTCTACCGCGGGGTGCACCAGTCGCTCCCGATCGACGCGTGGGATTCGCGGGCGGAGACGGTCACCGGGACGACGCACGCGAACCCGAGCGTGACGACGGTCAACGCGAACACGGCCGCGCTCGCCATCATCCAGGAGCGGGCGACCGACTCCAGTCCGAACTACACGCCACCGAGCGGGTACACCGAGCGGGCGAACCCGACGCCGGTCGGTGGCGGCGGGTCGACGTCGGCGGCGATCGCTGACGACGGCCTCGCCGTGGCGCGCGCGGCGGGCACGACGTTCGCGCCGCCGGCATGGTCGAACGGCATCTCCACCGACAACGTCATCACGTGGACGATCACGCTGCGGCCGCTCTCGGAGGCGCACGCGGGGTCGGCAACCCTGTCGGGGGCGCTGGCGCTCGGCGCGTCGGGCTCCCCGGGCGTGGCCGGATCCGCGGAGTTCGCCGGGGCGGCGACGCTGACGGGGGCAGGCTCCCCCGCGGTGTCGGGCGGCGCCGCCGCGTTCTCTGGGCTGTTGACGCTGTCGGCGCGCGGGACGGCGGACACGGGGATCGGGTTGCCGCCGCGGCCGCGGACCCGCTGGCAGCTCGTCCTCGGCCCTGCGGAGGGTGGGCACGAGCTGGCGCTGACGGAGGCTTCGAGCCGCCGCTACACGGCGCGGCTCAACGACAACTCCGACCTCAGTTTCAGCATCGATGGGCGGCATGCGCAGGCCGACGCGATCGAGGAGTTGAGCACGGACGTGCACCTGCTGTTCACGCGGGCGGACGGCGTCACGGAAGAGCTGGACCGGATGCGCGTCGGGCAGACCCGCGACTCCATCAACGAGAACGAGCACCGCGTCGAGGTGACATGCCTGGACTACCGGGCCGTCCTCGCGCGCAGGACCCTGTACTCCACCGACACGCTCACGTACTCGGCGACGGATCAGGCGGAGATCGCCTGGGGGCTGATCGACACCACGCAGCAGCAGGAGGCGGGCGCGCTCGGCATCTCCAAGGCGTGGTCGGGGACGACGCCGACGGGGGTCAACCGGGACCGCACCTACGAGGCCGGGGACTCGATCGGCGAGCGGATCCAGGAGCTGTCGGAGACGCTCAGCGGGTTCGACTGGGACATCACCCCGACGTCGGCGTCCGGGCTGCAGTTGGAGGTGTGGCATCCCGAGCGCGGCACCGACCGGGGTGTGGTGCTGATCCTGGGCGGCCTCGCCGCGGGCATCTCCCGCGAAGTCAACCCCAGTGCGTACGCGAACGCCTTGAGGTACACGGGCGCGGAGGGCACGACCGCCGTTGAGCGGGAGGCCGCGTTCCTGGGCGAGCCGGGCAACTTCCCGGCCGGCCGGTGGGACGCCGTGTTCGGCGACGACGGGTTGACGCTGCAGGCGACGCTGGATCAGCGCGCGGCGTGGCAGCTCGCCGAAAGCCAGGTGATCCGGCCGGTGTACACGGTGACGCTCGCGCGCGGTGGATGGGCCGGGCCGGATCACATCTGGGTGGGTGACACGGTGCGGCTGATCGTCCCGTCGGGGCGGCTCGCGGTCGACACGACCCTGCGGGTGCACGAGGTCGAGATCGACCTGGACGGTGACGGCGGCGAGCAGGTGACGCTCGCGCTCGGGGGGCCGCGGCCGTCGTTCGCGCGGTGGCCGTCCTGGGTGGACAAGAGGCTGAAGAACTTGGAGCGGCGATGACGTGCACGGCGAGAGAGGGAGTGATCGGGTGTGGCGTGGTCCAGCGTGGGTGACGGTCGTGCGGGACCTGGCGTGCCTGGTGCTGCCTGGAACGGCGTTCATCATCGAGGCGCTGAAGGACAAGCCCAGCGTCGAGCTCCTCGTCATCTACATGGCGCTGGTGTCGATGCCGGGGCTGGCGGGGGCGGTGGCTCTGGCGAGGCATGGGCCTGGTACCGGGCCGCCGTCGTCGCCGCCTCCGCCTCTGCCGCCGTCTTCGCCCTCGTCTTCATCGTCTACCACTGCACCCTGACGCCATGAGGACGCGGGTGCTGACGCAGACGGGCGCGGTGCGGGCGTGGTGGTCGCTGGCGATGGTGCTGGTGGCCGCGGTGCTGGTGGCGGGTGTGAACGTCTGGTACACGGCGCATGCGCAGCGGGAGTCGGATCAGCGGTGGTGTGAGCTGATGGCCGCTCTGGATGAGCCGGCGGCGCCGCCGGGGACGGTGCGGGGTGCGCAGATTCAGCGGGAGGTCCGGCAGCTTCGAGCCGACCTGGGATGTGGAGATCGATGAGCGAACCCGAGAACGAGGAAGAGCTGATGGCGCGGGTGGACGTCTACCCGGGTGCACACCAGCCGACGGAGCCCGACGAAGAGGACGTCCTGCGCGAGCTGTACGGCAAGCCCGAGCAGGACGGCGTGTACAAGGGGGTGGCGGGCTGATGGGCGTCCGGATCACCGTCGAGCGGACCGGCAAGAAGTTGGAGCGCGAGACCCCTCGACCGCAGGTGAACATCATCTTCGGTCCGCCCCGAGCCGGTAACGAGGTGGGCATAGAGCCCCCGATGCTCGCTGAGTGGGCGGCACGGGCGGCGCGAATGGGAAGGCTCTGATGGGCACCGCTGCGGGCATGCTCGCTGAGGCCCGCAAGTCGCTGGGCCTGTCGGGCCGCCCGAACTACATCACGAGGGACTACGCGTCCCGGCACGGGGCGGCGTTCCTGACGGCGCCGTGGTGCGACATGGCGGTCACCTACTGGGCACGGCGAAGCGGTAACGCCGACACCGTCCTCCCGGCCGGGGACCGCGCATACACCCCCTGGCACGCCGCCGACTTCCAGAAGATCGGCCGCTGGTACCCGGGAACCCCCGGCAACGTGCGCCGCGCGAAGCCCGGCGACATCGTGTTCTTCGACTGGGGCTTCTCAGATTCGATCGGCGCGATCGACCACGTCGGCGTCGTCGAGAAGGCGCTGCCGGATGGGCGGCTGGCCACGATCGAGGGCAACACCGGCGACCGGTGCCTGCGCCGCATCCGCTCGGCGTCGGTGATCGCCGGATACGGGCGCCCGGACTACAGCGGCTCGTCGTCCGACGGGTCGGCGAGTGAGGAGGATCCATTGCTCGGGCTCAAGAAGGGCGACAAGGGCGAGCGCGTCCAGGCGCTCCAGGAGATGATCCGCGCGGCCGGTCAGGGCGACGCTCTGGAGCCGTGGGGCACGGACGGGGACTACGGCGACGCGACCGCCGAGGCGCTGCGTCTCGTGCGCGTGTCGGTCGGCAGCAAGGCCGCGCGGGAGCGGCGTGACGCGACGGCGCGTGGGGAGCGGGTGGACGCGTGGGCGTTCCAGCAGCTCCACTCGGCGGTCGCCCGCAACCAGGGCAAGTACGACCTGAAGAAGGTCTGAGGAGGCCACCATGAAGATCGGAAGCTACGCGAAGTCCCTCGTGGCGGCGGTCGTCGCCGGGAGCGGCACGCTCGGCACCGCGATGGCCGACGACGTCGTCACGACCGGCGAGTGGGTGGGTGTGGCGCTGGCGGTGCTGGGTGCGCTCGGCATCGTCGCGGCCGTCCCGAACGCCCGCGTCTCGGACGACCTGCGCCGGTAGGCCGGTAGCCTGGTCAACGTCGGCGGGTGGGGAAGCCCGACCGGCACACGGAAGCCCCGTCCTCTGCTTCGGCAGGGGACGGGGCTTCTTCGTCGTGCCCGGGGATCTACGCAGGGCCCTTGATCTTGCCGGTCCCGCCGCACATCCGGCAGTTCGCCTTCGTCTTCTGGCTGTACCCGGTGCCGTCACAGCCCGGGCACTTCACCTCGATCGTCTTTCCCATCAGGGGCCTCCTCCATGTCGTACCAGACGCTGTCCTTGGCGACGGCGCCGCAGCGGAGGCAGTAGAACGTGTCCTGCTCCGCCATGACGGGATCCAGGGCGTGCTTCCCTCCAGATGCGAGGCACGGGATCTGCTGCGCGCGGCGGCCTTCGTCGGTGAACCGGTGCATGTCGCTGACCGTATCCCTCCTCTCACGATCAGGTAGGGGGTTTGGGGCCGCGGCCCCGGGACTTACCGCGCATCGTGCCCGGGGCCGCGGGTTGGAAGGAGGCAGCAGGACGGAGCTACCGGATACCGCGCCGCCGCCCCCGGTCTAGGGGGTTGGTGGCCGGGTCACGCCGAGCTCGTCGGCGATCTCGTCGGCAGCTTCTTCGGGGTCGGCCCGAAGTGCCACCCCGCTGGCCACCCATCGGTATGCGGCGCGGTCCCACTCGACTTCCCGCGGCCCGACTTCCCGGTAGGTGACGCGCACCCGCGACAGGCCGGTCTCCGGGTCCCTGATGAGCGCGCAAGCGACCTGCGGGACGCGGCGTCGCACGGCGGCATGCAACTTCTCCGCGGGACCGAAGATCTCAAGCATCGGCCGCCACCTCCACCTCGGCGGCGGCAGCCTGCCGCGCGCGGCTACGCTCCTCCCACCGCACGACCGCGGCCATCAGCTCACCGCTGAGATGCTCGACGCGGGCGGCGTCCTCAGTGGGGTGCGTCTCTGTGCCGACGGCCTGCATCAGCAACTCGTAGGCGGCGAGGGCCTGGCCAAGGTTGCGCCCCCGCTCCTCGTCGAACTCGGGCACCCGGTGCTCGTCGGGGCCGCTCATGCCGGCGCCCCGGCAAGCCTGCCCATGATCCACACGACGGCGTCGGTGACGTGCGTCGCCTCGTCAACCGGTGCACCCCCGGCCCAGTACCACCACCGGTCGCCGTCGGCGGGGCGGCGCTTGCAGGTGATCGTGATCGCGGGGATGGATCCGCCGCGCTCAGCCCCGTAGACGGTGAGGACGCCGTCGTCAATCTCGGCCTCGTAGCCCTTGCCGTGCAGGGCGGCCTTGAGCAAACCGAGCCGGTCGGTCAGGCCCGCGTCGCAACTCTGATCGGCTGTCATGTCGCATAGCGTGACCAGCCGCGAACGTCGGAAGGGACAGTATTCCTGTCCCCTACCTGACCAGGACCCCCACCCGGTCGGCGAGATCCCGGGCCGCCGGGCGCATCCCCGCCGGGCCCTCGGTCACCAGCTCGGCCAACATGCGGCGGGCGTGCCCGTTGTACCGAATCGTCTCGGGCGCCGTGCCTTGCGCCCTTTTCAGCATGGCAAGCGCCTGCTCCTGATCCCCGGCGAGCCGGTACGCGCGCGCCACCTCGATCTCATGGCGGCCGCGGCGAGGCTGCGACGGGATCGGTGACTTCGCCGCGCGCCGGGCCTGCCTGCGGGCCTCCCCGCCGTGCCGGAGTTCGACGGCGACGGTGACGGCGTGCGCGGGCATGATGGCGCGGGAGAAGCTCGTCATGAGGTCATAGTGGTCAGCAGGGAGCCGCTGCGCGATCTCGTCCGCGCGGTCCCACCACCCCCACGCCACTCCGGGCTGCTTGGCACGTGCTGCGGTGTATGCGACCTCATGGTGGAGCGCGCCCCACATTGCGAGCAGGTCGTCGTCGGCGCCCTCGACGTGCGGTGCGATGAGCTCCAGACCCTCACGGTTCACGGCTTCCGCGGCGTCGAGGTCCCCGGCGTCGCGGTGCGCCTGCGCGGCGAGCCAGACGGCGCCGCCGATCGCGCGCGGATCCTCGGACTCCTCGGCGGCCATGAGGCTGCGCTCGACGACGCGCCACAGCAGGTCCGCCGACGGCTGGTAGGCCACGTAGAACTGGGTGAGGTTGTACGTCCCGGCGAGGAGGGCGAGGGCGCGGCGCCGGTCGGCTCCCTGGTGCCCGCGGACGGCGGCCTTCGCGTCCTGGATCAGGTCGGGCAGGCGACGGCCGAGGACGGTCCGATGGTCGGGGGCCGCGTGCCGTGCCTGCCATGCGGCGCGGAGTCGCAACTCCAAGTAGTCCAGCGACGGTGGCGAGTCCGTGCGGCCAATGGCGACGGAGTTGATCGCGTCCCGGACGCGGACGAGAGCGGGGTGGCCGGGCCCGCGGAACATACTCATGGGCACTGGCCGAGTGCCAGCGAGGTCGGCGACGTCCTGGAGGCGTAGCACCTCGGCGAGGTCGAGGAGCCGCGGCAGCTTCACGTCCTGGATCTCGCCGCGTTCGACTGCCTTTACCCATCGGCCGTTGCGGCCGATCAGCTCGCCGAGGGCCTGGCGGGACATGCCGCGCCGCTCTCGGTGGTACCGGATCCGGTCGCCAATGGTCAGGTCCGGGTCAGTGGGATCGATGCTACGGTCATTCATAGGCCCTGCACCTTCCTGATGAGACTCGACACCTCTCAGGCTAGGCGCAGGGCCCACGCATGTGCAGGTCTACGCCCGCATCGTCGCGTCCCCGATGAACAGGTCGACGGTCCGGCGGGCGCCCGCCCCGGTCGGGCGCGGGTCCGACACCGCTACGAGCTGGACACGGTCGAGAGCCCGGTCGGGCAGCAACACCAGGCGCTCCACGAGCCGCATCACCGCGTCGTCGCCGCCCTCGATGCGCAGGTGAGTGCCGCAGGGCTTCGCCGTCACAGGCCACCCTCGAACTGGAAGCTCTCGTACTCGAAGCCGGGGTTGACCTCGATGCTCACGGCCTTCAGGTCGGCGGTCTTCTCCGCGGCGAACATGAACGTGGTCGTCGCGGTCCGGCCGGGCGAGATCGTCCCGTCGAACATGCCGTCGGTGCCCTCCTGGAACACCTGCTCGGCCTCGACGCCGTCGGCGCCGAGCCGCGCGGTGACGGTGACCATGGTGGCGTCGAACTGCCGCTTGGAGCCGTTGCGGAACTGGATGGTGGCGACGACGGCGGGGTCGCCGGGGCGGCCGCCGGAGGCGAGGGCGCCGACGGTGCTCTTCTTCAGCTTGGACACGCGGAACGCGATGCCGTCGTCGGCGGTGGCCCAGGTGCCGACCTTGGTCACCTGCGACTCGGGGGCGGGGGCTTCGGGGCTGTCGCCGCCGGCGTCCGCGGCGGCGGGGGCGCCGGGCTCGGTGGAGACCTCCTGGGGGGCGGCGCAGGCGGTGGCGAGGCCGATGCCGAGGCAGGTGGCGATCAGGGCGAGGAGGATGCGCATGTTGATCCTGTCGTTGGGGGTGGCGCGGGAGGCGATGCTCATTCGACACCCGAGTTGATGATCAGGTTCACGTGTGGCGCGATGCGGCCACAGTCGTGCTGCAGTCGGGACAGTTGGTGAGGATGGGGCCGTAGCGGGTCTGAGAGAAGTCCATGCCGTCTTCGCGGACGAGGGCGTCGATGACGCCGAGCCGCATGTTGTGGCGGGGGCAGACGACCGCACGGATCCAGCCATGGGCATGGCAGTGGTCGAACACGAGGCCGCCATACAGGCCCGCCGCGTCACAGTCCTTGACTTCACAGGTGGCGTCCACCCAGTAGGCGAGCCGCCAGTGTTGAGGCTTGCTCTTGATCACGCTGTACTGGATGGATCCGTTCGTCTCGACGAACCGCTTCACGCTCTCCCCTGCTGGGCTTCTCGGGAGGCTGCACGTGAACGCCGGATACTGTCGCAAGTCCTGTAAAACGGCCACCCCTGACCAGCAGGGATAACGCCATGGTTAGAACGGCGCAGGTTCGGGGAATCTTGTCACGAGATTCAGCGTTGGTGAGGGCAAGACCGCAAGCCGTCTGGGAGGCACGTGACGATGGCCGAGCGCGCACTTCGCGGCACCCGACTCGGAGCCACGAGCTACGAGAACGATCGCAACACCGATCTGGCCCCTCGGCAAGAGGTGGACTACACCTGCACCAAGGGCCACCGGTTCACCGTGACGCTCGCAGCCGAGGCCGAGGTGCCGATGACCTGGGAATGCCGCAACTGCGGCGCCACGGCCCTGCGGGTCGACGGCGAACTTCCCCAAGCCAAGAAGGGGAAGCCGCCGCGGACGCACTGGGACATGCTCATGGAACGCCGTACGGTCGAGGATCTCGAAGAGGTCCTGGCGGAGCGGCTGGAGATCCTGCGGGCCGGGCGGAGGAAGACCGCCTGACCGCCGCGACCGGGTGATCTCGCGGGACGGGCCCGCATCGTGCGCGCACGATGCGGGCCCGTCGCCGTTTCCCGTGTCCGTCCGCGCGGCGCAGAACGCGGGCGGCGCAGAACGCGGGCGGCGCAGAACGCGGGCGGCGCAGAACGCGGGCGGCGCCGGGGGTCAGCGGGCGCGGGGCAGGACCAGGCCGGTCTCGTAGGCGGTGACGACGGCCTGGACGCGGTCGCGCAGCGCGAGCTTGCGCAGGATGCGGCCGACGTGCGTCTTGACCGTCTCCTCCCCCACCACGAGCCGCGCGGCGATCTCGGCGTTGGTCAGCCCTTCGGCGACCAGCCGCAGCACCTCGGTCTCCCGGGGCGTCAGGGCGTCCAGCGCGGCGGACGGCGGGCGGGGCCGCAGCCGCGCGAACTCGCCGATGAGGCGCCGGGTGACGGTCGGGGCCAGCAGCGCCTCCCCGGACGCCACGACGCGGACCGCGTCGAACAGCCGCTCGGCCGTCACGTCCTTGAGCAGGAACCCGCTGGCGCCCGCCACCAGCGCGTCGTAGACGTGCTCGTCGAGGTCGAACGTCGTCAGCATCAGGACGCGGGGCGCGGCGGGCGCGGCGGCGACGCGGCGGGCGGCCTCGATCCCGTCCATCACCGGCATCCGCACGTCCATCAGCACCACGTCCGGCCGGTGCTCGCCGCAGGCGCGCACCGCCGCGGCGCCGTCGTCGGCGGTGGCGACGACGGCGAAGTCGGGCTGCGTGCCCAGCAGCGCCCCGAAGCCCGCGCGGACGACCTCCTGGTCGTCGGCCACGATGATGCGGATCGTCACGGCGCCGCCCCCGCCGGGCCGCCGCGTCCCCCGCCCACGGCGGGGGACGCGGCGGGCAGGACGGCCCGGACGACGAACCCGCCGAGGGGCCCGGGGCCGGTGCGCAGTTCCCCGCCGACCGCCGCGACGCGCTCGCGCATCCCCGTCAGCCCGTGCCCGCCCGCCCCCGCGGCGCCCCCGCCGGCGGGTCCGGGGCGGGGGGCGGGGCCGGGTCCGTTGTCGCGCACCGTCAGCCGCAGCGCCTCCCCCGCGTAGGCGAGCTCGACGTCGACGGCGGCGCCGGGGGCGTGCCGCCGCGCGTTGGTGAGGGCCTCCTGCACGATCCGGTAGGCGGTCAGCTCCACCCCCGGGCCCAGGGCGGCGACGGGCCCGCTGACGATCAGGCGGGCGGCGGCGCCCGACCCGTCGCGGGTCTGGTCGATCAGGTCCAGGAGCTGCTGCAGGCCGGGCTGGGGCCGCCGGTCGGGCGGCCCGCCGGCCTCGCCCGCGTCCTCGCGCAGCACGCCCAGCAGCCGCCGCATCTCCGTCAGCGCCGTGCGGGCGGTGTCGCCGATGGCCAGCAGCCGCTCGGCGCCCTCGGCGGGCATCCCCGCGACGGCCAGCCGCGCGGTCTCCGCCTGGACCGAGATCAGCGAGATGTGGTGGGCGACGACGTCGTGCAGTTCACGGGCGATGCGGGCCCGCTCGCCGCGGGCGGTGTGCTGCAGCAGCGTGTGCTCGGCGGCGCGGCGGGACGCGTCCCGCGCGGCGGCCTCGGCGCGGCGCCGCCCGATCCGGCGGCGGGCCAGCACGGCCCAGACGGTCAGCAGCGCGGCGGTCGCGGCCAGCGCCGGGCCGCGGTGCAGCAGCAGCGCCGCGACGGCGGCGACGGGGATCGTGTCGGCCGCGGCGGGGCCGTGGTCCCCGGCGTCCCCGCCCGGCCCGGCCCGCGCCGCCGGGACGTCCGCGTCCGGGCCGCGCAGGAGGACGAGCGGGAGCGTCGCCGACACGTCGAGCACGAGCGCCAGCGGCAGGGTCTCGCCGGACCCGCCGGCGCGCAGCACCGCCTCGGTGGCCGCGGCGGCGGCGAGGCAGCCGCCGGCCGCGCGCCATCCCGGCTCCCGGATCCGCGTCACGCACGCCATTGTGTCGCGCGCCCCGGAGCGGCGCGTCCCCCTGCGGGGGGACGGGCGTTCCCCGCCGCCGGGGACGCGCGGGACGGCTCCCCGGCGGGACGACACCGCCCCGGCGCGGCCCGTAACGTCCGGGCCATGGATGCGACCATCGAAGTGCGCGGGCTGAGCAAACGGTACGGGGCGGCCGTCGCCGTCGACGGCCTGTCGTTCACCGTCGAGCCCGGCCGGGTCACCGGTTTCGTCGGGCCGAACGGGTCGGGCAAGACCACCACGATGCGGATGATCCTCGGCCTGGACCGGCCGGACGGCGGGACGGCGCTGGTCGGGGGGCGCCCCTACCGGTCGCTGCGGACGCCGCTGTGCCGGCTGGGCAGCATGCTGGACGCCGGGGCGGTGCATCCGGCGCGCCGGGCGCGGGATCACCTGCTGTGGCTGGCGCGCGCGAACGGGATACCGGCGCGGCGGGTCGGCGAGGTGCTGGAGCTGGCGGGGCTGGCGGAGGTCGCGCGGCGCCCCGCCGGGGGGTTCTCGCTGGGGATGCGGCAGCGGCTGGGCATCGCGGCGGCGCTGCTCGGTGATCCGCCCGCGCTGATGTTCGACGAGCCGGTCAACGGGCTGGACCCCGAGGGCGTGGCGTGGATCCGGGGGCTGCTGCGGGGGCTGGCCGCCGAGGGCCGCGCGGTGCTGGTGTCGAGCCATCTGATGAGCGAGCTGGAGGGCGGCGCCGATCACCTGGTGGTGATCGGGCGGGGCCGGCTGATCGCCGACACGAGCGTCGCGGCGCTGCTGGCGGCGGCGTCGGGCGGGCGGGTCGAGGTGCGCACGTCCGCGCGGCGGGACGCGATGACGGTGCTGGCGAACGCGGGCGCGACGGTGGCCGCCGGGGACCGGGACGCGGTGACGGCGGCGGGCCTGCCCGCCGAGTGGGTCGTGGAGCTGCTGGCGGGCGCCGGGGTGCCGTTCTCGGGGGTGGCCGGGCACCGGGCGTCGCTGGAGGAGGCGTACATGGAGCTGACCCGGGACGCCGTGCAGTTCCGCGCCCGCTCCGGTGACGATCCGGCCGGCGACACGGAGTCCGGCGGCGCGGTGGGCGGGCCGAGACCGGGGGCGGCGTCGTGACCGCCCGGCCGTATCGCAGCACGGTCCGCCCGGCCGGGGACGGGTTCGGGCGGCTGCTGCTGTCGGAGTGGACGAAGCTGCGGTCGGTCCCCCGGTGGCTGTTCGCGCTCGCGGGCTCGGTCGTGCTGACCGTCCTGGTGGCGCTGCTGGCCGCGGCGGGGACCCGGTCCACGGGCGGCGGGGCGGCCGGGGATCTGCCCGCGGGCGTCACCGACCAGGGGCACTACACCTACCGGACGCTCACCGGGGACGGGAGCATCACCGCCCGCGTCACCTCCCAGCGGGCCGGGCAGGCGTGGGCCAAGGCCGGGCTGATGGTGCGGGCGAGCACCGCCCCCCGCACCCCTTACGCGGCGATCATGGTGACGCCCGGGCACGGGGTGCGGCTGCAGACCGGCTACGAGAGCGGCGGGGCGGGCGGCGCGGCGGGCGCGACGCCCCGCTGGCTGAAGCTCACCCGGTCGGGGCCGACCGTGACCGGGTACGCGTCGGCGGACGGGCGCGCCTGGCTGCGGGTCGGCGCGGTGCGGCTGGACGGGCTGCCGGAGGCGGTGACGGCGGGCCTGTTCGTCGCGTCCCCCGACCAGGTGCGGGTGGTGCGGCAGTTCGGC
Source organism: Actinomadura sediminis (assembly GCF_042675525.1). Classification (NCBI taxonomy): domain Bacteria; kingdom Bacillati; phylum Actinomycetota; class Actinomycetes; order Streptosporangiales; family Thermomonosporaceae; genus Actinomadura; species Actinomadura sediminis. The sequence goes on along the minus strand of NZ_JBHTJA010000034.1, from coordinate 3,396 downwards.
GGCGAGGACGTCTCCGGGGAGCCGACGGACACGACGGCGACGTTCGACGGCGTCGCCCTGGACGGCGCGTGGCGGGCCGCGGACGGCGCGTGGCGGGACCGTGCCGGGCCCGGCGGCCCGGCCGCGCCCGCGGGGGCCGGGTCCACCCGGGACGGCGGGGTGTTCACGCTGACGGGGTCGGGCGACATCGGCCCCGACCTGTTCGCCGACGACACGGTCCGCATGGCGCTGACCGGGGTGCTGGTCGGGCAGGCGGCGATCGTGGCGGCGGCGGTGCTGTTCGTCACCGCCGAGTACCGGCGCCGCATGATCGCGGTGACGCTGGCGGCGTCCCCGCGGCGGGGCCGGGTGCTGGCGGCCAAGGCCGTGGTGGTCGCGGCGGCCGGGTTCGCCGCGGGGCTGGCGGCCGCGGCCGGGGCGCTGCTGGTCACCGGCCTCGCCGGGCGGCCGGTCCCCGATCCGCTGGACGGGACGGTGCTGCGGGCGGTCCTGGGCACGGGGCTGCTGCTGGCGGCCGTCGCGGTGCTGTCGCTGGCGGTCGCGGTGATCGTGCGGCGCGGCGCCCCGGCGATCACGCTGGTGCTGCTGGCGCTGCTGGTGCCGCAGATCGTGGCGCCGGGGCTGCCGGTGGCGGCGGCACGGTGGGTGGAGCGGCTCACCCCGGCGGCGGGGTTCGCCGTGCAGCAGACCGTCCCGCGCTACGACACCGCGCTCGGCCCGTGGGCGGGCCTGGGGGTGCTGTGCGCGTACACGGCGGCCGAGGTCGCCGCCGCGGCGTGGCTGCTGCGGCGGCGGGACGCGTGAGCGGGCGGGGCGCGGCGGCGGTGCGGGCGCTGCACGCGGAGTGGACCAAGCTGGTGACGCTGCGCGGCACCGGGTGGCTGCTGTTCGCGCTGGCGGCGTCGACGGCCGCGGCGGGCGCGGCGGTGATGTGGCCGGTGGACGCCGCGCGGTGCCCGTCCCCGGCGCGGTGCTTCGAGGACGTCCCGCGGCTGAGCCTGTCGGGCGTGCGGGTGGGGCAGGTCGCGGCCGTGGTGCTGGGGGCGGCGGCGATCGGCGCGGAGTTCGGGACCCGCACGATCGTGCCGACGCTGTCGGCGGTGCCCCGGCGGGGGCTGGTGCTGGCGGCGAAGGCGGCGGTGGTCGCCGTCCTCGTCGCGGCGGCGGGCGCGGCCGGGGTGGCGGGGTCGCTGGCGGCGGGCCGGTTCGTCCTGCCGCGCAACGGGTTCACGGCGGCCGCCGGGCATCCGCCGCTGTCGGTGCTGGACGGCGCGACGGCGCGGGCGGCGGCGGGCTCGGTGCTGTACCTGGTGCTGGTGGCGCTGCTGGGGCTGGGCGCCGCCGCGGCCGCCCGCGGCACCGCCGGGGGCGTGACCGGCGTGCTGGGGCTGCTGTGGGCGGCGCCGGTGGTCGTCCCGCTGCTGGGCGACGACCGCTGGCAGGAGCGGCTGGAGCGGTTCGCGCCGATGCCGGCGGGCCTGTCGGTGCAGGCGACACGGGCGCTGGAGCGGCTGCCGATCGGGCCGTGGGCCGGGCTGGGCGTGCTGGCGGGGTGGGCGGCACTGGCGCTGCTGCTGGGCGGGGCGGTGCTGGCGCGCCGCGACGCCTGACGCCGCCGCGGGCGCCCGGCTGTTTTACTTCCGTGCCCTGGTGGATGACCAGGCGCTTTGCGAGACTTGAGGGAGGGATCGGGGCCCCGTCCCGTGGCGGAGGATCGCTCAACCGGACGAACCGGAGCGGTTCCCGCAACGGAACGAGGGGGGAACCATGACCGAAAACGCCGCGATACCGCGCTGGCATGTCACCGGCGACTGGTTCGACGCGTGCAAGTGCGACATCCCGTGCCCGTGCACCTTCGCTCAGGCGCCCACCTACGGCGACTGCGACGGCGTGCTCGCCTGGCATATCCGCGAAGGCCGCTACGGGGACGTGCCGTTGGACGGCCTCAACGTCCTGATGATCGGCTCTTTCGTCGGGAACGTGTGGGAAGGCGGCCACTCCGAGCCTCGCGCCGCCGTCTTCATGGACGAGCGCGCCGACGAGGCGCAGCGTGAAGCGCTGGAGCGGGTCTTCGGCGGACGGGCCGGCGGATGGCCCGCCGAGTTCGTGCGGATGCTCGACCCCGAGATGCGGGGCCTGGAGTACGCGCCCGTCACCGTCACGGTCGACGACGATCTCGCCGGCTGGAGCACGGAGGTCCCCGGCCGGGTCGAGGCGAGGGTCGAGGCCCTCGGCGGCCCGACCACGCGCGCGGGGGAACGCGCGCAGAGCACCGGCCTCCCCGGTTCCGAGACCGGGCCGGGCCAGGTCGTGACGTGGGGACGGGCCCTGTCCTACCGGGCGGAGGCCTTCGGGTTCGACCTGGACCGGCGGAACACCTCGAGCAAGCACATCACGTTCGACTGGAGCGGTCCGGATTGAGGGCCGCGCCGCACGCGCCGCGCGCCGGGCGGGCCCGGGGCGCCCGGCCCGCGGTGGCGGAGTCGGTGTTCGTCGTGGTGCTGCTGGCCCTGTCCGCGGCGGCGTGGGCGGCGGTCCATCGCATGGCGGCGCCCGACATGCGCATGGGGCTGCTGACCGGCGCCGGCCGCTCCGGCGGCATGGCCCCGATGCCGATGAGCGCCGGGCTGTTCCTGGGCATGTGGCTGGTGATGATGGCGGCGATGATGCTGCCCGCGGTGGCGCCGGTGATCGTGCGCGTCGGCCGGATGATGCGGGCGCGCGGCCTCGGCGGGTCGCGCTCGTACGCGCTGGTCGCCGGGTACCTGCTGGTGTGGGGGGCGGCCGGGGTCGCCGCGTACGGGCTGTTCCAGGTGTTCCAGGCGACGGCGTCGGCGGCGGGCTTCCCCGTCGTCGCGCGGGCCGGGGCGGCGGTTCTGCTGGTGGCCGGTGTCTACCAGCTCACGCCGTTGAAGGGGGCGTGCCTGCGGCAGTGCCGGTCGCCGCTGGCCGTGGTCGTGCGGTTCGGGCCGCGGATCGCGGCGAGCCGGGCGGGCGCGGTGCGGGCCGGGGCCCGCCACGGGGCCTACTGCCTGGGCTGCTGCTGGGCGCTGATGGCGGTCCTGCTGGCCGCGGGGATGATGAGCCTGGTGTGGATGGGGGTGCTGTCGGCGGTGGTGCTGGTGGAGAAGACGGCGCGGGGCGGTGTCGTGTTCGGGCGCCTGCTGGGCGCCGGGATGATCGTCTTGGGGCTCGTGCTCCTCGCCGCGCCCGGATTGTCGCTCGCCGTGGCCTGAGCCCGCCGCGGCCGGCTCGTCCGGCCGGGGACCGGGCGGCGACCGGTCCCGCGGCGGGACCGCCCCGGGGTCCGGGACCGGTTTCGGGCACCGGACGGCACCGGTGCCGGCGGTTCCCGGACGTTTCGGGGGTGCCGTGCGCGGCGGGGCGGTGCGCGGC